>DASSIO010000323.1:0-3282 GCA_035691825.1 Terriglobales bacterium
ATGGCTGAGGCTTCCCGCCTCGTCTTTTTTTGCCAGCCGGTCCAAGCCCTTGTTGTACTCGTTGTGCGCTTTCTCAGGGATCTTCAGCTCTCGCACCGAAACCGTGTACGGGCTCCCGGGCGCCCGCGACTGCGTCGTAGACGTGATGCGAAGCTCCAGCTTCAACGAAGCCCCGTCGAGCTGCGCGGTGCTGTGGAACGGCTCGAAGCCCTGCTCCTCGATGCTGATCTCGTAGCTCCCTTGCGGAAGCCCGCCGACCTCGAAGTGGCCGTCATAATCAGTCAGGATGCTGCGAAAGACGCCGGCTTCGTGGCATTTCAGGCTGACCGCCACCTGGCTTGCCGGCGTATCGCCGCCTTGAAAATAGACCGTGCCGGAGATCGTCCCGTCCGGCTTTGGCGCCTCGTCCTGGGCAAAAGCCGCCGTGCCCAAGGCCATAAGCGCAAGGCTGGCGCTAACGACGACGAGCCGAGCCGAGGTTCCACGAATGGCTGTGAGGAGCCTTGTCCCTGCTCTTAGCCCTGTTTTGACAATGGAATAAGTTGCTGCACCGAGCTTCCCTGGCATCTCGACCTGCGGCGCACTTTTGAGGCGTGTCCTCGGGGGACTTGGCGGTTGTGGGAGCCTATTTTGCGGTCTCCGGGAGCCGCTTCCTTGCCGCGTTACCGGCTGCGGGTGGCTTCGACGGGGCCGCTTTGCACCATTTCTCCCAGGGCTCGACCGTCACGTGCGCGGACCTGCAGGTTAGATATGCATTGCTCGTACCAGGACTCTCTGCGTTTTTATCTCTTTAGTCGCAACGCCGCAAGCCAGGCGCCCTGGCAAGCCGAGTGGTTCCGCCGGGCGCGGGCATCTCCTTTTTTTTCAATCATCGCGCACGAATTGCATTTTCCTCATCATCGAGAGTCCGTAGCCAATTAGGCACTAGCGCGCAGAGCCTGTTTCGCCATTGCAGGGGCTCCGGCTCCCCGAATTCGTCTCACGCCGCAACACCCTCCATCCTGCCTGGCTCAATCTGAGAATCCCACCGCCTCGAGTTTTTGGTGCCAGCCGCCTAACCGCTTGTAGGGGCGCAGCATTGCTGCGCCCACGCCGCAAGCGCGCCTCATGCATGGGTGTGCTTCAAGCCTCCCGACCGTCGCTGGCATTTTGGAGTGCGGCGGCTCGACGCCGCTTTCTCTTCCAGGAGACGCCCGCAAAATTGCCTAACTCGTGCCGCGCCGCCCTGCACGTCGTCCGCTCCTGCCTGCCCGCCGCGGCGGGCCTGCGCACGGCAGGCGCGTCCTCCTATGTCTACCAAGCGCGACCTCGCTCTACTCATCTTCATTTTTTCATCAACTTTTCTCTTGACAATTGCCTTTGCTCATAACTATAAGCTTGCCATCAATCCCGCTCGCATGGTTCCGTCCAGCCGGACACCGTCGAGCAGTTTGCGGGAGTCCTCGCCGCATTGCACGTTGTTCGTTCCGGCCTGCCCGCCTCAGGCGGACGTTCCGCCGAATGCGCTCCACTTCGTCGGTTCAAATGAGAGTAAAATGCAAGTCATGCCGCGTAAACTGGAAAGCCAATCGCCCCAGGAACTTGTCGAGGCATTCGCCAAAGCGGCGCAAGAGCAGGGCGAAGCACTAGATGAGTGCAACCCTAAAAAGGCCTAATCGACGAACGAAACTCATCCACAAAACATTTGCAGCTATGAAACAACGTGGCCCTGAAGCTTGGGAGCAATTCCTTTTCCTCCTAAACCATCCAGAACCCTACGTAAGGTATTTCGCAGCAACCTACGCGCTAAGGGCAAATCCGGGCCTTGCTATCCCGGTCTTGGAGAGATTAGACCGCGAGGAGCGCGGCATCCTGGGTTTCAGAGCCAGCCAAGCTCTTAAAACAATGGAAATCGGGCGATTGGCATCTGCCTTGACCAATGCCAATTACTTACACCAAGCGCACCACGGAAGATTTGGCGTCAGCGTTCGCAGATGCTGCCGGAGAGCGCGGCGAATTCATGGCAGCCTGGCAACCCAAACGAGCCAACGCCAAGTTCGACCAAATGACCAAACCTGGGGCTGCCTTTTGCTAGCCTCCCCTCCCCGACGTTCGGCTTCTTGACATTTCTGCATTCCTGCCACTCAGCCACACGCGGACCCGCGCCGTTCAACCCCTATTTTCTACCGTTCACCAGCAAATACTTGAGGAACTGGTACCGTCCATGCTATCCTTCTGCGTGTTTATTTACCCTGAGCCTCGAAGCGCTTGCCTTGAGCTTCGAACTGCTGCCCCCGACTCGTTACTGGGCCGTGTCTTCTATTTTCAACAACTTACGAATTGCCCTCGTTTTGACACACTTTTGCGCGCCCTGTGTTTTCAACAACTTCCAACAGTCAAATTTCGCAAGCCATTTGTTTTGATAACGATACAAATTGCCGGGGTGTACCCCCATCAACAGCGCCACTGTCTGGAAAAAAAAGAAGCCGGGCGCGAGACCCGGCTTCTGGAGAAGGCACGATGTACCCCCTCGACCATGTGTGATGTTCGTTCAGGCTTAGAACCGCCAGCGGACGCCGCCGGAGACGCGCAGGTTGTTCTGCGACATGCGGCCGATACCGGCTTCAGGGAACTCGGACAGGAGATAGTCGACCGGTCCGAGGCGAAGCGAGAGATGCCCGCGTAACGGAACATCCACGCCTCCGCCGACGGCCATGGCAAAGGAGTTATGCGTTGCTCCAAAGAGATTGGTATGCGCTACACCGAACAGATCCTGAACAAACGGCGTGAAGCGGGTGAAATGATGGAAATACATCTGCGGGCCAAACATGTAGGTGTACAGGCTGGTATCGACATTCGCGCTGCCGATACTCCCGATGTGGTAGCCGCTGAATTCGCCTTCGAGCCCGTACCAATTCCGCGGGTTATAGGCGAACGAAGCGAGGCCTCCGTTAGAGTTGAAGCTGGGGAAGCCGGTGGTTGAAGGATTCGCTCGAAGATAGGAATACTCGATGGAAACGTCCTTCGACCCGCCTTCTTCCTGCGCGACAGCCGGCAAGGTGGCGAGAAGAAAGAACCCCACGAGATACGCGAGTTTGCGCATGATGACCTGATCCTCCACGTTGAACTAGGTTTGGGATGGCTTGGACCGAGGGCTGCTGGAATGCCAAGCTGGCGGGGAAGGGCCCGGGTAGGAAGACAACACCGCCAGGTATTTCGATGCCAGGCTGGCATGGGTGGTTGCTGACAAATTTCGCCCCTAACGTGTTGACAGAACATCAGTTATCCAGCAGCAACGAGTGC
>DASSIO010000324.1:0-29224 GCA_035691825.1 Terriglobales bacterium
GAGAATGCCGCGCCTTCCCTGTTTAACGTGACTTCGCAGCAGGTGCTCTACAGCCCGGCACAAAGCGCGTTCGTGCGCGCGGCTCGTACCGATTGGCAGGCGACTAACATGACGGCTCGCGACCAGCGGGACGCGATCATACAGGACACGGTTGCTACTTATTTGGAGTTGAGCAAATGGAGCGAGGATATGGACCTGCTGGCGAACGCGCTGAGCAACGACCAGAAGATGGAAAATATTGAGCAAGAGCGGATCAATGCCGGAGTCGACAAGCCGATTGAAATGACTCGCGCCAGGCTGGCCACAGCGCGCGTGCAGGTTCGAATGGCCGAAGCAAGGGGTTCCGCCGACGTCTTACGTTTGCACCTGGCGCAATTGACCGGGCTTTCAGCCGCCGAGATCGAAGCCGATGCCGATTCCATTCCCAACCTGCCCGATGTTGCGCAAGATGCCGATCTTGCCGGCAAAGCAGCGCAAGCGAGTCCCGCGATCAAAGCGGCACAACAACAAGCGCTGGCGCGCCAGTTTACGGCGGAGGCCGAGCACAAGGGGCTTTACCCGTCCCTCGATGTGGCAGGCCAGTATGCGGTGCTTTCCAATTTCAACAACTACAAAACCTACATCCGCAACTTTCAGACGAACAACGCCAGTGGCGGCCTAGTGATCAGAATTCCCTTCTTTGACTACGCTCAGCGGGCACGCGCGGCTCAGGCGAAAGCAGATTTCCTTCGCAGCAGCCGCGAAGCCGAGCAAGCAAAAGAGAAGATATCGCTTGAGACTTTGCGTTTGCAGCGCACCGTGCAGGAACTGCAGGCTTCGGTAGATGTTGCCCATCTTGAATATCAGATGGCGCAAGCCGACCTGGACGCCACCGAAGTGCGCTTGCAGAATGCGCTGGGTACACTGCGGGAGGAGCAGGATGCGCGCAGCAAGGTGGAGCAAGCCTACGATGGACTAATGGATGCCAACCTGGCACTCGACAAAGCCAAAATCCAGTTGCTCCGCAATACGGGCGAACTGGAACAGTGGGCGCTGGCCGGAAAATAAAGCAGGTTGGAAATGTCGTGAGAAGTACATTTTGGCGCCCGAAGGACCCCCGCCACCCGCTGCGGGTAACCGCCACCCGGCGCACCCGGACGCCATTCAAAGAAAATCGGCAGCCTTGCACCCTGCGCGGCATCCTATACTGGTATGTGTGTAGGGGTGTGCCAAGAACTTAACCCAGGTAAGTTCCTGATTCGCAGGGACGAATGCTAGTATGGTTTAACAACCTATGCCATTGAAAACACTGTTTTTGAATCCCCCATCTTTTGAAAATTTCGACGGGGGCGCCGGCTCGCGCTGGCCCGCCACGCGCGAAATTGAGTCCTATTGGTATCCGGTTTGGCTGGCTTATCCCACCGGAATGCTCGAAGGGGCGCGGCTCCTGGATGCTCCGCCACATTATGTTTCAGCAGAGCAGACCATCAACATTGCGCGTGATTATGAGTTCCTGGTGCTGTTTACCAGCACGCCGGGATTTCCGGGAGATATTGGCCTGGCTCAAGCAATCAAGGATGCCAATCCCAAAATCAAAATTGCGTTTGTCGGACCGCATGTGAGCGTTCTGCCGGAGAAGTCATTGCGTACTTGTTCGGCGATCGATTTCGTGTGCCGCAAAGAATTCGACTATGCAGTCGTGGACTACGCAAAAGGAAAACCTCTGGAACAGATTCCAGGCGTGTCCTATCTGAAGGATGGCGTGGTGGTTCACAATCCGGATGCGGCGCAAATTCAGGATCTAGACGCACTGCCGCATGTTACGGAGGTCTACAAACGGGACCTGGATGTTACGCGATACAACGTTCCCTTCTTGTTGCATCCGTACGTGTCGTTGTATACGACACGAGGATGCCCGGCGCAGTGCACTTTTTGCCTGTGGCCGCAGACTCTGAGCGGGCATCCGTGGCGCAAGCGGTCTAGCGACGACGTGGCACGCGAGATGGCCAAGGCGAAAGAATATTGGCCGAACGTCAAGGAATTCTTTTTTGACGACGACACGTTCAATATACAGAAGGCGCGCACCATCGAACTTTGCGCCAAATTGAAGCCACTCAAGCTGACATGGTCGTGCACGTCGCGGGTTACGACCGACTACGAGACGCTGAAGGCGATGAAGGACGCGGGTTGCCGGCTTCTAATCGTGGGTTACGAGTCGGGAGATCAGCAAATCTTAAAGAACATCAAGAAGGGCGCAACCATCGAGCGGGCGCGACAGTTCACCAAGGATTGCCACAAGCTCGGGCTCGTGATTCACGGGGATTTCATCCTGGGACTGCCGGGCGAAACTCGGGAAAGTATCAACAACACCATCGCGTTCGCCAAAGAGCTGGATGTGGAAACGATTCAGGTTTCGGTGGCGCACGCTTATCCCGGCACAGAACTCTATGACTATGCTGTGAAAAACGGTTTCATGGTCGCGGACAACAAGATGGTGGATGAGGGCGGCCATCAACTCGCGCATATCCAATACCCCGGTCTACCGGCTGACGAGATTCTCTCGGCAGTGCACCGCTTCTATGATGATTATTACTTCCGGCCCAAGGCCGTATTCCGCATCCTGAGGAAGGCAGCATTCCACAGCGGCGAGCGTAAGCGACTCTACAAAGAGGCCAGGACGTTCCTGAAAGTAAGAGCCATGCGTAACAAACTCGTGAAGGAGAAGGCGCAGCAAAATGGCAGCGAACCTCCTTCTGAGCCCCGCGCCGAGGTTTGGGAACAAACGGTTTGAACTCTCGCAAATATTTAGTTCTGGCTGGAGTAACGCTGTTCTCGGCAATTGGGGACACGTTTCTGGCGCGCGGGATGAAGGAAATAGGCTCGGTTTCGCTGGGCAATCTGCCCGCCGTCCTGCTCGCGATCACGGATCCCTGGGTAGCTCTGGGCATTGTCTTTCTGATCTCCTTCTTTGCCTGCTACGCAACCGCGCTGTCATGGGCGGATCTCACCTATGTGCTTCCAGCAACGTCGATCGGCTATGTAGTGCTGGCGCTGATCGCGAAATATGGCCTGCACGAGCACGTGACGACGACCCGGTGGCTGGGAATCGTGCTGATCACGATGGGAGTGGGCGTAGTTGCGGGCGGACCGGAACTGACCCATTCTCATGCCGAAGCTTCGCCGGATGAAGAACACGCGGAAGCAGTATGCGCCGGGAGTGGACGATGAAAGAGATCTACACCTGGTCCGCAATTTTCGCTGTGGTGCTCGCGTCCACGGCAGGGGATGTTTTGCTTTCGCATGCCATGAAGCGGGTGGGTGACGTGGGAAAACTGCGGCAGCAACACGGCATCCTGGCGGTCATAAGACGGGTGTTAAGCACGCGCAATTTCCTGCTGGGCCTCGGTTGCATGGGAGTAGCGTTTTACAGCCTCCTGTTTGCCCTCTCCTGGAACGATGTAAGCCTGGTTGGGCCGGCGGCGGCGTCGCTGACGTTTGTCGCGAATGCTTTCGCGGCTGGCATTTTCCTGCGGGAAAATGTCGATCGGCGGCGCTGGATGGCAGCGCTGTTCGTAGCCGGCGGCGTATTCCTGCTCTCGATCTAAAATCTGGGACTCCAGGCAATCCAACCAGAATTTGTGTTTGAAAAGTACTCTAGGTTGGCAACGCAAGGTCCCTCCATGCGCGAATGGATCGGCGATGCCGAGCCAATCGCTTGGTCGGGATGACAGCTTTAAGATGATTGGAAAAATTCGAAAAAGGCTAGCTTTGGCCCGCAGCGGCCCCGGTGCGTTTCAGTTCGCGCCACTCGAAGTCGCCTCGCAGGTACTGCCATATTCCCTGCAAGCGCCAAATCATGGTGATCTGGCGATACGGAAAATGCTCAAACAAGCAGTAAACCAGCAGGCGCGCCACTTCCCTCGATTGGGTGTATCGACGGTACGTCATCTCTTCCAGCAGAACCGACCCAATTGAAATGAGCGTAGAAAATGCGTAACCAAAGATGAGGAACAACACCAGGAATTCGCGGCCCAACAGGCCGAGAAACGCTGCGACAAAGATGGTGAAATAGCCCACAAGCTCGACAATTGGGGCGAAGAACTCAAATGCCCACATATAAGGCAGAATCAAGGCCCCCACGCGGCCATAGCGCGGCCGAAACAGCATGTCGCGGTTGGTCCAAAGCGTGTCCAACAAGCCCTTGTGCCAGCGAGCGCGTTGCCGGGCCAGGGAACGAAGATCGGAGGGAGCTTCGGTCCAGCAGGTAGGGTCAGGAATGAAGCTGATGTGGTAATCCTTACCTTCTTCTTTCAACCGGCGGTGCAGCCGGACTACCAGATCAAAATCCTCCCCGATGGAGGCGGTTCTGAATCCTCCAACACTCTTGATCAGCTCTTTATTGAAAATACCAAATGCGCCGGAGATGATGGGTAGGGCGTTGAATTGGGACCAGGCATCGCGGCCAATTAAGAAAGCTCGCAAGTATTCGATGACTTGCAGAACCTCAATGCCGCGCTCGGGGAGGCGGACCTCTTTAAGCTCGCCATGCTCGACGCGGCAACCGTTCAAGATGCGCACAATGCCTCCCACAGCCATCACGCGGCTGGGGTCGGAGAACACACCTGCCATGATGCGCAGGAGCGAATCAGGCTCCAAAATGGAGTCGGCATCTACCACGCAAACGTAAGGACTGGTGGCGGCGTCTAGACCTGCGTTAATCGCATCGGCCTTGCTCCGCGCGCTGATTTTGTCGAGCACCGCCAGCGAAGGTTGAGTAGAGCTGTAATAGATGCCGCGGACGGGCGCGGATTTCAGGTCTGGAATATAGAGCACGCGGCTAGATCGCAAGTGGAACGCTCGCTTAAGTTCCTCCAGAGTTTGGTCCGTGGACCCGTCGTTGATGACCACGATTTCAAGATTGGGATAGTCCAGCGCCAGCAAGGACCGAACGCTATCCACGATGCATTTTTCTTCGTTATGTGCTGGAACTACGAGTGAGATTGGCGGAGTGAAGGGCGAGGATCTCAGGTGCTCCAAACGCAAACTGGCGAGCCGGTAACGATGCAGGATGTTGCGGACAACCGCCGTGACGAGGAGGATCAAGTAAATGACGTTGGAAACCAGGTAGTAGAAGAAGAGTGTGTAATTGGAGACTTCAAGAAGCGAGTGCACTTAACGCGCTCCGGCTGCAACCGCAGCGGCGGCCACTGAGGCGCGTGCAGGCAGGGCCTCTTCCACACACAAGCGCGCGGCTTGCAATGCAGAAAGGAATGCGGCCTGGGCCGGAGCGCGGTCACAGCCGGGTTGCAAGGCCTCGACCACCTTGTCCATTGCGCCTGAACGTTCCAGTTCCGACACTAACGCCTGCAGGGCGTAGTTATCCTTGGTTTCAACCACCTGCCTCAAGATGCTGTTGAGGTAGGGCTCAATCTGAGCCAGAGCCCAGGCAGCACGCTGGCGCACGTGGCGATTGGGATCGCACAAAGCGCGCAGCAGAGGGCGAATCCGCCCGTGATGGTGTGAGGAAGCCAAGGCCACAACAGCGCGCAACCTAACAAACCACTCACCATCGCCAGCCAGGGCCGCGAGCGCCGATAGCGCCACGGGATCGTTTAGACCAGCCAAAGCGCGTGCTGCCGACGCGCGCACCTCTGGCAACGGATCGGCAGCCAGCATGAGCAACTCGTCTCCCATGTCGGGACAGGCCAACTCTCCCAACACGCGAGCCAGCACTTCTCGAGTATGGCCGCTCGACTGTGACAAATACTTCATGAGGAATCGCGGCTGCGAGCGGCAAGTGGCCGCCAAAGCGTTTTTCAAGGTGTGTTCCGGGACATCAAGCTCGCCTGCGAGTAGGTGCTCTAGAATCGGAGCGGCAGCTTCTACAACACCGATACGACCCAAGCCACGCAAAGCGGCAATTCGAGTTTCCCTGGAATTTGAAGTGAGAGCTTCGGCCAGGGCAGGGACAGCCTCGGGAGCGCGAGTGCGGCCGAGCATTACCAGGGCGCTGCGCTGCTTTAAGCCAATCGAATGCCGCGCTTCATAGATACGAACGTCGAGCAACCCGCTCGATCGAAGGCAATGCAACAGCGGCAGCAGTTGCTGGTCGGAGGCGACCTCGATGCTGTCGAGCAGCATGGTTTCGACAATCTGACAATCGAACCGGTTGGCACGCCACTTCTGAGCGGGGAAGCGTCCGCTGATCAGGTCATTCCAAACGGAGCGGAGAGCGAAGGTGCGCCGGTTGAGGCGGCGGAAATAACGAGCGCGATACCAGCGCCGCAGGATGATGAATCCGATGAGCAGCAGAATTCCGGCAAGCGAGGCGAGAATCGCTTCCAGCACGACCCCGGCCCCCCCTAGATCGGACAGCCTAGAAACGAATGGCATAGCTCACTCCGTAGCTGTTCTGCGAGCGCTGCTGCGACCGGTCTTGCCGGGCCATATAGCCGCCAACCTCATGGGCGGTCGTGATTCGGAACCGCAGTCCTCCACCAAAGGTCCTGGCAGAGAATCTGCCAATCTGATCAACTTCGGCAAAGTTCTCTGCACCGACACCCAGAAAAAGATTGCCTCTAAGGTGTTGTGCGAGGGGGAAGGACAGCCGCGTACTGCCTGAGGGCGCCCATTCGACTCCTGCGTTAGAGAAGCCACTGCGGGCACCTGTAATGGTGAGCCCCCAATCCCAGTCGCGAGGCAGGTAGTAGGTTTGCGTCAGCCCCACCGTGAGGATGTGTGCTTGCGCATACCACATCCAGTGCTGCTGGTAGGCAGCGTCCATGCCGTGCAGGAATGAATTGCGAAAGCGAATCGCGTGACCGAGTTCGAAGCCGGCGTCGCGCTTGGGGACAATTCCGTGGTCATCAGCAGCGGAGCCAGTGGCGCTCAGCCAGCTGGAACGAGGAAATCGAAAGCCCATCCCTGCACTGAACCTGGTAGCGCGTCGGCCAAAGCGCTGGTGAAAACTGCCGCCGATCGTGGTTGACCATCGCTGATCCCATCGCGAGGAGAGCGTCAGGCTTTGCACCTGCGCCAAATCTGTATAGCTGAAGGTGTCGATATCTTCTCCAATCCGTAACTCATGTTTGTGCTCATTGCCGAGAGTGGCCAGGCCTGACTTCGCGCTGGCATTATGGGCGTCCACGGAAAGCACGGCGAGAAACTCAGTGCGTGCTTCAGCGTTGCGCCCCATGGCACGAAGCACCCGCGCCCGGCGCAACAGGATTTCAGGATCGCTTGGAGAGGCCAGAGCGGCATCGTTGAGCGCGTCAAGCGCCGGCTGCAGTCTTCCTTGCCACAGCAGGACGTCGGCGAGCGCACAGAGGATGTCAGAGTCGGTGGGAACTTGCTTCAGCACGGTTCGGTATTCCGCTTCTGCTTCGGGCCAGTGGCCCTGCCAGGCGAGCAGGCGGCCGTGCCAGGCACGAGCTTCGAGGTCACTGGGGGCGGCAACGAGACGGCTCTCAACTACGGTAAGAGCAGGGGCAAGCTGGTGATCGCGAACCAGGATTTGAAGGCGTTGCTCCCAGTTGGGAAGCGCAGCCGTGTCCGCGACCTGCTGGGCGAGAGCCGCAGCGGCAACAAAAATGGCGGCAAGTATCCAAGAGCTCGCAAATGTGGTGCTGGCATACCGCGGGGGAGCAGCCCGATTGAAGGTCACGCAACACTTCTCCGCCGTGTACATCGGCAGGCTGCGGCGCGGCCCCTATACCAAGCTGGTAACCGAAGTACCTATGCTGCAGGACTTGAAGGTGGTTTCTAAGTGCGAAAAAGCCGCATGAGGCCCGCGGCGGGCAGATCCGGGACGAGAAAATCTGAGTTAGATGAACCTGCGGAGCGTGCGAGCGCTTCCGCCGCGAGGTAGCCGCTTCGCACCGCGCCCTCCATGGTGGCAGGCCAGCCGGTGGCGGTCCAATCTCCTGCAACAAAAATGCGCGGCCAGGCGGTGGCGTTTGCCGGGCGGAAACGGTCGATGCCAGGCGAGGGCGCGTAGGTCGCGTGCACTTCTTTGATGACCGCCGCCTTGATCACAGTGGCGTCGCGAGCGGCGGGAAAGAACTCCTGCAACTCTCGCAGGGCAAGACCGATGATCTCTGAGCGGGACTTGTCTACCAGCGATTTCGAGGCGCTGACGACCAGTTCCACATAGCTCCCTTGTCCTTTGTGATCTCGCGCTAGAATGCGGGACTTGTGGAACATCCATTGAATGGTGCGATCCAGCAGCACGGCATGGTCCAGATCACTGATCTGACGGTCGAACCAAAGATGAATTCCAGTAATTGGCGATGCCTCGAAATGCTTGAGGGATTGCCGCAGACTTTCGGCTTCGGGGGCGTCCGGCAAGATGCGGTTCATTGCTTCGAATGGCACCGCCAGCAACGCGAAGTCGAATGTCTGGTGCTCCCCCGAACTGCAGAGCGTTACGCCAGAATCGCTGCAGCGAAAAGAATCAACCGGGTTGCGCATCAGAACTGTTCCCCCGCGAGTGCTAATGTAATCGCCGGCCGCGTTATAAAGTTCAGTGAGGGGCACGCTGGGCAAGCCCATGCGCCCCGCCGCGGGGGATTTTAAAAACGACTCTCGAAAAACCTGGGCGGCGTAGCGCACCGACATTCGATCGAGATCCTCGTTAAGCGCGCTTACAAGAACCGTCTTCCAGAAACGCTCGATAGCGCCATGAGTCTGCCCATGATCACGAAGCCACTCGAGAAAAGGCCTGCCACACTCTCGCGGTTGCGAGGGCATTAGGGCAAGCATGCCGCGAGCGATGGCCATCTTATCTGCCGGGCTCAGGCAGCGAGCTGCAAGAAAAGACGGCATGGTGTGCAGAGGCGCCGGCAGGAAAGAAGTCGAAATGACGGAAGCTTTGCCACCCGGTTCGAGAAAGGTAAGGCGGTCGTACCAGCGAACCTTGCCGGCGACGCCGGTACGTCGATAAAAGTCGATTAAGTTCGTGCAGCAGCCGAGCAAGACGTGTTGGCAATTGTCGACTACTTCGCCAGTTCCCGGGTGCTGATAGGAAGATGCACGTCCGCCAAGAAAAGGGCGGCGCTCGAAAAGAGTGACGCGAAAGCCAGCATCGGAAAGGGCGCATCCGGCGGCCAGGCCGGCGAGACCGCCGCCCACAATTGCTACCGATTTTGCCGAGTCAGATATCATCCCGCAGAAGTTGCCTGCAATACTCTAAATGCTGATGCCAGCACAATGAAATCTGATTGAGGATGGGCTCCTGCTCACGCCAGGCGCTTTAAAAACCCTTTGGCAAGGACCTTGAGTTTCTCGCTCACCTTAAGGCTTACGCGCTCACTGAAGACGTCGTACTGCCGGGCGGCAATCTTTTCGAGCAGTTGACGGTAAATCGTGACAAGTACCCATAGCGCAGGTTGGCTGTCTTCGGAGACTAGCGGAATCAATTCTTCGCCGGCGCGATAAAATTCGCGCGCACGGTCCGCTTGCATAGCGAGCAGTGAACGCACGCGGGACAAATCCGATGGCGCTGTCAGGTCGCTAATATCGACTCCGAAATTTTGAAGGTCCGCCATGGGAATGTAGACGCGGTGCACGGAGGCGTCTTCCTTTACGTCGCGAATGATGTTGGTGAGCTGAAAGGCTAGTCCACAGCGCTCGGCGAGGGGCTCGGCGGAGGGGTCACGGTAGCCGAAGATCTTTATGCAGACGAGACCTACAACGGAAGCAACGCGATAGCAGTACTGCTTGAGATCATCGAAAGTCTGGTAGTAAATCAGCGGCATGCCCGAGGCAAACCCCGGCTCGTCATCTTCGCCTTGGTGCTCCCGCAAGTCCATAGCAGTACCGGCCGCTAACTGGTCGAGCAGTTCGACGGGAATTTTGAAGCGCCGCTGGGTATGCGATAAGGCAAGCAGGACGGCATCATCGGTCGGCGCGCCGGCAAGGGCATTGTGCAGACCGTCCAGCCAGTCCGCCAGCTTCAGGCGCCGCTCGCGTACAGGAAGAGCATCATTGTCCGCAATGTCATCGCAGCGGCGCATAAATGCATACACTGCGAAGAGCGCCTGGCGCTTGCGGCGCGGCAACACCAAAAAAGCGTAGTAAAAGTTCTTGGCTGCGGTGCGAGTGATGGAACTGCAGACCGAATAGGCGACGTGGAGTTGCGACTCAGTGGGCGCGAACTGGACTGGGGCTGTTTGCACGCCGGTACTCATATCAGCTTACCAACTGCCGCGCGAAGGAGTAGAGCCAGTTTGCGAGGCTTGGAGATAGCGGGGCGGCGTCCAAGGATAGCGTAACCTTGCCGCTCGATGGCATTGAGAATCTCCTGCCCACCACGTGTGAATAGCTCAATGTCAGTCGCCAGTTCGCGATCAACCATGTTGACCAAGGGCAGACCCTGGGCAAACCACTCGCGAGCGCGCTCCACCTCGAATCGCATCATGTCGAGGAACTCGGGAGTATTCCGCGCCGACGCGATGTCGTCCTCCGCTACACCGAAGCGGCGCAAATCTTCCAGAGGAAGATAAATTCTGCCCTTTCCGTAATCAGGGCTGACGTCTTGCCAAAAATTCGCCAGTTGCAGCGCGGTGCAGGTGAAGTCGGAGAGCCGCTGGCGCTCCTGGTCACTGTAGCCGCAAACATATAGAACCAGATGCCCTACAGGATTGGCGGAGTTTCGGCAATAGCCGAGTAGATCTTGAAAGGTTTCGTAGCGGGTGACGGTCTGGTCCTGGCGAAATGCCGTGAGCAGATCCGAAAACTCATGTTTCGGAATCTGACAGGCGTGAACTGTTTCCGCCAGCGCAACAAACACCGGATGCTTCGGATTACCAGCGTAGCAGGCGTCCAGTTCCCTTTCCCACTGATTCAGCAACTGGAGCGACGCCGCAGGATCACCGACTTCATCGCCCAGGTCGTCCGAGATTCGGCAGTAAGCGTAGATGTTGAAGAAATGCTGCCGCAAGCGCTTCGGCAGAAACCAGGTGGCTACGGAGAAATTCTCGTAATGCGAGCGAGCCAAGCGTCGGCAGTATTCCCGCGCCTCGGCTTCGGTGGGAGCACTTTGCGGAATGGCATACTCCGGAGGAAGACTGGCCCAGCCGCTGGCAACGCTGGTCCCGCTATTGAGCACATCTGGCATGGAAAAAACGTTCACCACAACGGACACGAAGTACCACGAAGAATCCTGCTAACCTTCGTGTGCTGTGCTGTCTGGTGAATTGTGTCTCCTAGTTCCCGGGAATAATCGCAGTTTTGATGTCGCCATTGCGGTTGAGCATGTGGCGTAGAACATCGTGCAAGCGCGACAGGGGCGCTTCCCCGGTGATGTAGTCCGAACCCTTTACCTTCCCTTCGGTGATGAGCGCGAAGGCGCGGCGCACAGTTTCGGGTGTGTGGTGGAACGTAGCCTTCAGCGTAATTTCGGAATAGTGGAGCCTGTTGGTATCAAGCTGGACCTTGGTACCGGTGGCGCAGCCCCCGAAGAAGTTGACGGTGCCCCCCTTGCGCACCATCTGAACGGCCCATTCCCAGGCTTCGGGCCGGCCGACGGCTTCGATAACGACATCAGGGCCTCGCTTGGCTGGGGTGATAGAACGAACCGCTTCTACGGGATCATTGACATGCGTAATTTGAATCACGTCGTTGGCGCCCTTGCGCTTCGCTCCGACAACCTGCGAGTCCCGCTTTACTACCGCAATCACATTGCATCCGATTGCATGGGCCACCTGGACAAACATTAAGCCAATTGGGCCGCCGCCGATAACCGCAACCGTATCTCCGATCTCCACCCCAGTTTCATGCAAGCCGCGCAGCACACAGGCGAGCGGTTCGACCATGGCGGCGTCGTGATAGGAAACGTAATCGGGGATGCTGAGCATGTTGCTCTGCACGATGCGCTTGGGGATGCGAATATATTCGGCGTAAGCACCGTTATTGAAAAGCAGGTCTTCGCAGAGATTCTCCTGGTGCTTGGAGCAGTAGAAGCAGCGGCCACAGGGCGCGGAATTGAGTGCGACCACGCGCGTCCCCTTGCGGAAGCCCTTGACGCCGTGTCCCACTTCCTCGATAACACCGGCCAACTCGTGCCCAAACAATGCTGGAGGGGCGATCATGCGCGCGTGGTAGCCACGGCGATAGACTTTTACGTCGGTGCCGCAGGTGAGCGCCACCTGAACCTTAATCAGGACCTCGCCATCCTGCACCCGCGGGATGGGAACCCTTTCGATTTTCACGTCCTCTTTACCGTAGAGGACAGCTGCGGTCATTTTTCCGTTCACAATAAAGTTCCTTCCCATGAGCTCCCCGGCTGAATGACGATCTTCAGCGACTCGGGCTGAGGATGGGCGGCTAAATTCAACGCTTCCACGCTCTCAGAAAGCGGGAAGCGGTGGGAGATCAGGCGCGCTAAATCCATTTCTTGACTCATGACAAAGCGCACTGACTCTTCCTGTAAATCGACGGATGCGCTATACGATCCCAGCAGTGTCTTTTCATCCACACAGACCGCAGCCGGGTCAAAGGCAGCTTCGCCGCGAGCGGTTTGCGCAAATAAGAGCACACGCCCGCCCGGGCGGACAGCATCCGTGGCAGCCCGAATCAAGCTGTTGCCGCCTACGGCGAGAATGACGGCATCAGCTCCACGCCCCTGGGTTTGCTCGCGTACGACTTGAACTATGTCGCTACGTGAGGCATCGACCGAATGTTGCAATCCAAAACTTTTAGATATTGTAAGCCTCTGCGCATACAAGTCGGAAGTAATTACCTTCGCCCCTGTCCGCTGGGTCAACACACTCAGGATGATTCCGATTGGGCCCTGGCCGATGGTAAGGACGGTCTCGTCTTTCTGAACGGCCAGCCGCTCGATGGCTTTCATGCAGGTGTTCACAGGCTCGACGAAGCAGGCTTGTTCAAACGAGACCTCATCAGGGATCCTGACGGTACCGCGCTCCGCGATCCAGTCCATCACGCGAACGTACTCGGCAAATCCGCCGCCAGACGGTTCAAAGCCAGCGGTGCATCCGACTTTTTTGTATGTGGCGCATTGCGCAAACGTTTTATGACGGCAGTAATAACACTCGCCACAGGGGATGTGGTGAAACACCACCACTCGATCGCCGGTGCGGTATTGGCTGAGACCTTGCCCCACTGCAGCGACTACACCTGAAATTTCGTGGCCGAAGATGCGCGGCGCCGAATGCGATCCCGTGGCGATCTTCTTCAGGTCCGTACCGCAGATGCCGCAGGTGTGAACCCTGATCAGCAACTCGCCCGGACCAATCTCGGGAACCGGAACGCTCTCCATGCGCATGTCGTCGACGCCGCGATAAACGGCAGCGAGCATCGTGCTAGGGATAGCGCTACAGCTTGATTCGGTGGCAGCAAATCGAGTGGTCGCCATGAGTCAGCTTTTGAGCCTCTTTATTGGATGCAGCTCAGCAGGTTTGTTCTCCAGAGACTCTGGATGGTCATTGTACTGGTTCAACCATTGGCAGATGACCTTGCTAGCGCGCGAGCTATTTCTGTCTAACTGAATCGTCCGGGGCCAAAGCCAGGGACGGATGGAGAGCGCAGCCACAAAATTCATGGCTTTGAACTGACCATCGTGGCTAATAAACCTTTTGATCATCGGCATGTCGAAGTCGTACTCGTCCGAAATAGCCTTAAAGGCGGAGAACGGCAGGCCCCGGGTCTGAGCACCCCGGGCCACAGCAGCTGCTTCCATGTCAACCGCCTGGGCAGAATAGGCAGTGGCCAGCTTCGTTTTCTGGGCTGCGCCGGCAATAACGGCAAAACTGACAAGTGTTCCAAAACCGGAACCAGTTTCAAAGCTGCTGCCATCGCTGGCGTCAACCACACGGTGCGGCTCGAAACTGGAGCCTGCCTTCAGTGCGGGATCCAGGGCTCCGGCGAAACCTACAGAGATCACGGCCTCGGGGTTATACAAGGTAATGGCGGCTTCGGTAGCGCGACGAGCTGATTCCGGACCAATTCCACCGCACACCAGCACAGCTCTTTGACTCTCAAAGAACTTGAATTGCCGGCCATCGTGTTCGCGTCGTAGAACACGCCAGCGCCGGACTAGCGGCCTGACCTCGCGTTCGAGAGCAGCGATGATGGCAACCCTTGGTGACATAGCTAGAGCAACAGCAATTAAGTTCCCTGTACCGAGCAGCGCCTAGACGTAGCCGTTGGCCTGGAACCATTCCACGGCACGGCGAAGGGCGGCATCTACCGGGAGCACTTTCCAACCTAGTTCACGCTCGGCCTTGGCCGAACAGACAAACATCTTCTTGCGGCCCATGCGAACAGCGTCAATGGTCGCGCGCGGCTCACGGCCGCGAATGTAACCGGTGACAACCTCGTCGACCACTCCTGTGGCTAAAGCCAGCGCGTAAGGCACCCGCACCTTGGGTGAAGGCAAACCCGTAATGGCGGCTAGCTTGTCGAGGATCTGTTTCAACGTCAGATTCTCGCCCCCGAGAATATAGCGTTCGCCCGATCTACCCCTCTCGAGGGCTGCGACGTGGCCGCGGGCACATTCGGTGACATCAACCAGGTTCAACCCCGTATCGACATATGCTGGGAACTTCTTCTTCAAAAAATCCACCACGATTCGGCCCGTGGGCGTTGGTTTGATGTCTTGCTCACCAACTGGCGTAGTGGGATTGACCACTACGACATCCAGGCCGCTTTTCCCCGCCGCCAGCGCGAGTTGTTCCGCCATGAATTTCGATCGTTTGTAGTGGCCAATCATGTTATCCAGCGAAACCGGGGAATCCTCATCTGCCGATTTCCCGTTCGAGGTGAAACCCATGGTCGCGACGCTGGAGGTGTAAACCACCCGGCGGACGCCGTTCTTGCGAGCAGCCTCGAGCAACGCGCGAGTGCCTTCCACGTTGGAGCGATACATCTGGTCCGGATCACGAATCCACAAACGGTAATCGGCGGCCACATGAAAAACAATGTCACAGCCCGAGATTGCCCTGTCCAGTGATTCTGGATCGCGCAGGTCACCGATCACGCGCTCGGCGTGAAGATTTTGGATGTTCTTGGGATTGCTGGAGGACCGGACCAGCAGACGAAGCTCCATGCCCGCATCCGCTAGAACGCGGGCCACGTGACTTCCCACAAATCCAGTCGCGCCAGTAACAAAAGCAAGCATTCAGCAATCAGCACTCAGCTTTCATCCGGGACTG
The DNA here is from genome assembly GCA_035691825.1 of Terriglobales bacterium. Lineage (GTDB taxonomy): Bacteria > Acidobacteriota > Terriglobia > Terriglobales > Acidobacteriaceae > Gp1-AA122. The sequence continues at coordinate 15,153 of DASSIO010000324.1, forward strand.
AGCTGAGTGCCGAATGCTGAGTGCTAGTTTTTCTGCGCCATGATCTTGTTGTATGTAGTCAACGCAATCAGCGGGAAATACTCGCGGTAGAGCGTGTACACCAGGTAAAAGACCCGCGGGAAACCGGTGCCGGTGGTCGCCGGCTCGTCCCATGAGCCGTCATTCCTTTGCGTGCGCAAAAGATATGCAATGCCGCGTGCCACTGAGTCGCTGCGCCTATCGTTGGCCGCGAGCAGGCCCATGATGGCCCAGGCGGTCTGGGAGGGCGTGCTGGGGCCAACGCCGCGCCGGCTGGGATCGTCATACGACTCGCAAGTCTCTCCCCAGCCGCCATCGGGATTCTGCACCATGCGCAGCCACTCGGCAGCCTGCTGGACACAGGGCTCGTGATGATCGATTCCGATAGCTTCCAGTCCACGCAGCACAAGCATAGTTCCGTAAATGTAATTCACTCCCCAGCGTCCGAACCATGAACCGTCTGGCTCCTGCTGTTTCTGAATAAACTTGATCGCCTTCTTTACCCGGGGATCGCTGTGGTCGTAGCCATAGGCGGCCAACATCTCCAAGATGCGGCCCGTGATATCCACTGTCGGCGGATCGAGCATGGCGTTGTGGTCGGCAAAGGGAATGTACTGGAACACCATGCGGTCATTGTCTTTGTCGAACGATGCCCAGCCCCCGTCCTTGCACTGCATGGAGAAAATCCAATCGATCGCCCGCTGCACCGACTCGCGCTGGTACCGGCCATTAGGATGCTCGACGCGACTGAGACCCAGGCACACCATGGCGCTATCGTCCACGTCGGGGTAGAACTCGTTATTGAACTCGAAGTACCAGCCTCCCGGCTTGCCTTTGGTATTCTTGACCTGCCAGTCGCCACCGTTGCGCACCTGCTTTTGCAGAATCCAGTCAGCACACTTGACCATGCGCGGATCGTTGGCCGGAATCCCTGCTTCTCCCAGAGCAAAAAGGGCGTAAGCCGTATCCCAGACAGGCGACATGCAAGGTTGCATGCGAAAGGTGGAGTCCTCCTCGATACCGAGCTTCTCAAATTCATCCATCGCGCGGATGACCTGGGGATCGTCCAGCGAATACCCAAGGCAGCGCAGCGCAATGATCGAGTTCATGATCGAGGGGTAAATCGCGCCCAGGCCATCGCTCATTTCGAAGCGCTCGAGCATCCATTTTTCGGCCTGCCTCAGCGCCAGCCAGCGCAGCGGCCGTATGTGCACGCGCTCAAACCAGTGCACCGTACGATCCAACACCAAGAAGAAATTGCGCCAGGAGACAAGCTTGTCGCTCCAGTGCAGATGCATGCGCGACTTGTCGCGCCCGCCAACGAAGAGCTCTTCGACCCCCATGTCATCAGAGATTTTCTTAAAAGGTTTCTTGGCATAACAGATCGACAGTGGGACGAGAATGGCGCGGGACCAGGAAGAAATCTCGTAAATGTTGAACCAGAACCAGTTGGGAAACAGGACGATTTCGGGGGGGACAGCAGGAACCGCGTCGTAGTCGTATTGACCAAGGAAGCAAAGATAAATTTTCGTGAAGGTGTTGACTTCGGTCACACCGCCCATATCCAAAATCCTCTTGCGAGCGCGGACCAGCGCGGGATGATCAGGCTTGTAGCCGGTCAGTTTCAGAGCGAAATATGCTTTTACGGAAGCGCTGAGGTTGGATGGGCCGCCGATGTAGATAGACCAGCCGCCGTCTTCGTTTTGGTGCTGCAGGATGTAATTGCAGCATTTCTGAAACCGCTGCTGATTGCCCGTACCGAGCAAGGTGTGCAGGAGCACGTAGTCGGACTCCAGCGTCGTGTCGGCTTCCAGTTCGCCACACCAGTAGCCGTCCTCATGTTGCTGGGAAAAAAGATATTTGCGGGCGGCATCGATGGCGCTCCCTATGCGTGCGCCTAAATCATCGATTTTTCCAAAACGCAGTTGCGGAATCGCTGAATCTGACAACGAGGGGGAATCTTCCATCTAGTTTTTTACTCCACAGCAACACTAGCCGGAGCACTGGCGATCGCTTCCACGATCTCCGGAGGGAGCCCGAAACGAACGTTTTCCGGCATAACCTCAACTTCTCGGACGTTCTCGAAACCTTTGGTGGAGAGAAATTTCACGACTTCTTCTACCAAACACTCCGGCGCTGAAGCACCCGCGGTCAAAGCGATGGTGTTAACGCCCTCCAGCCAGTTGGGCTCGATGTTTTTGCAACTATCGATAAGATGCGCGCTGGTGCCCAGGCTCCTGGCAACCTCGACTAAGCGCTTGGAATTGGAGCTATTATCGGAGCCAACTACGAGCAAGAGGTCAGCTTCGGAAGCCACATGCTTCACCGCCACCTGACGATTCTCGGTGGCATAGCAGATGTCCTGGGCGGCCGGTCCCTTGATGTTGGGGAAACGCTTGCGCAGGGCATCAATGATGTCTTTGGTCTCGTCGAGACTCAACGTGGTCTGCGTCAAGTAGGCGATCCGGTTGGGATCTGGAACCGAGAGAGAGGCCACGTCTTCGGGCGATCCCACGACCTGAGTGACCAGCGGAGCTTCGCCCAGCGTACCAATGACCTCGTCGTGGTCGCGGTGGCCGATCAGGATGAGAGAGTAACCTTCCTTGGCAAATTTGACCGCCTCCACGTGAACCTTGGTCACTAGGGGGCAGGTCGCATCAATAACGCGCAGGTCGCGGGTCTTGCTGGCGTCGCGGACTTCAGGCGAAACCCCGTGGGCGCTATAGATGACACGCTCGCCGTTGGGGACCTCGTCTACGCTGTCGACGAAAATCGCGCCCTTTCCTTGCAGTTCTTCCACCACAAAGCGGTTGTGAACGATTTCCTTGCGCACATAGATGGGTGGGCCGAAAGCCTCCAAGGCTATGCGCACGATATCGATGGCCCGTACGACCCCGGCACAGAATCCCCGAGGCTTCAACAACAGTACAGTTTTCTTCTCAGTAGACACTTATCCTCATCCCTTGCTTATAGCCTATACTTTTCGATGCGATTCCGTTCCATTAGGCTACCGGACAGGTACCCTGGTGGTCAATGTAACTCCTAGAATGCTTGGGGATTAGCAGGGATTGGGGATTTTGGGAGGGTAAACGGGAAGGGCGTTAGCTTAATCAATCCTCAAACCCTAACTCTTTCAATTCCGGGTCTGTTAGGGGATCAAAGGCGTCGGGTCTGTATGAGATCTTGCCTTCAAGCCGGCCTGGAACCCGCTTCAGCTTCGATGCGGCTTGAGGGTTGGTATTTTGGTGGTTGAGCGACGCCTTGCCCTCAACGAACGTGTCCGTATTTTCCGGCTTCTTCTTGCGTTTAGGCATTGGCTTTCAGCATCTGCTCGGCGTGCTTCAACGAGGTGTCGGTCAGCTTGGCTCCGGAAAGCATGCGAGCGACTTCCTCGGTGCGCTCTTCCCCGCTAACCGGGCGGATGGTAGTGCGGGTCCGATCGCCGCTCTGCCGCTTCTCAAGCACGTAGTGATGATCGGCAAAAGTGGCAATCTGAGGCAGGTGGGTGACACAGAGCACTTGATGGGAGCGTGACAGGGCTTTCAGTTTCTTCCCGACGGCCTCGGCGGCACGACCGCCGATACCGGTGTCGATTTCGTCAAAGACCATGGTGCGCTGGGCAGCGCCAGTCCGTTTACGCGTGTTTGCACCGTCTACGCTCGCCTTGAGTGCAAGCATCACCCGGGAGAGTTCGCCGCCGGAGGCAATCTGCTCCAGAGGTTTCATCGGCTCGCCGGGATTGGTCGCGATCAGATATACAACGTGATCGAAACCTGATGCCGACCACTTCCCTTCCTCCTCTGAGCTGGTGATTTCAATCCGGAACGTAGACTTCATGGCAAGATCATTGATTTGTGCCTCAACAATCTTTTGCAGCTTGCGCGCAGCCTGGTGCCGTGCCTGGGAGAGAGCACGAGCCTGTCGCAAGTAATCTTCCGCGGCTTTGGCTAAGTCGGCGCGGAGTTGGCGAAGGATCTCATCCTTGTTCTCAACTTCAGAGAGCTTTCGAGCGGCGTCGGCACCGAATTCAACAACATCGTTCAGGGTGGGGCCGTATTTCCTCTTCAAGCGATCGAGGAGCGCGAGCCGGTCCTCAATCTGCGCCAGATGTTCGGGAGAGGCCTGAATTCCGCCGGCATAGTCACGCAATGTGACCCCGACGTCTTCGACGGCGATCCTGGCGCTGTCCAGTGCGGCGAGAGCTTCCTGAAATTTGGGCTCGTAGCGCGCCAACTCTTCAAGATGCTTTTGCGCCGATCGCAAAGAAGACGACGTTGAAGCATTTCCTTCGTAAAGAAGATCGAAGGCGTTCATGGCGGCGTTGTAAATTTTTTCGGCGTTGGCCAGGACACGTTTCTTGGACTCCAACTCGTCATCCTCACCGGGCCGGAGTTTGGCTTCTTCAATTTCGCGCTTCTGAAAACTCCAGAGATCAATCAGCCGCAACCGGTCCTGCTCATCATGCTCAAGGCTATGTATGCGATCGCGAATGGATTTCCAGGCGATGAAGGCATTTTCCACTGCTTGCAAATCATTACCCGCAAACGCATCCAGTAAAGACAAGCGAGCCGCCGCGTCGAAGGAGAGGATGGACTCGTTCTGGGCATGAATCGTGGCCAGATGGGAAGCAAGCTGTTTCAAAACAGCAACCGTCGCAGGTTGATTGTTAATGAAGACTCGCGCCTTGCCGGTGCTACCGATCTCGCGGCGGAGGATGACCGAATCGTCCGAAGCATCGAGACCGTATTGCTCAAGGATAAGGTTCACGCGACGGCGATTAGGCTCGTCCAAGTCGAAAACAGCGGAAAGAATAGCCTTATCGGTGCCGCTGCGAACGATGTCTGTCGATGCCTTTTCCCCGAGGAGGAGTGAGAGCGCATCGATCAGGATGGACTTGCCCGCTCCAGTCTCGCCGGTCAGGAGGTTCAAGCCGGAATCGAACTCGACGGCCAGGGTGTCTATGACTGCATAGTTCTCGACGCGTAATTCTCGCAGCATGGGCTTGAAGTTTGCAGCGAGGATAGCACGGAATTCCAGCACGCCTTTGGCACAAAAAAAGCCGTCCAGAGAGGACGGCCACAAGAATCAATACAGGTGGTCAACTCACCTTGCGTTCACGCTCAGACAACCGCTCGCCGGAGGGCTGAGTGCCACAGGCCGAGCAGCCCGTTACGATCTCCTGCCGGCGGGCCCGCAGCTTTTCTTCGAAGCTGGACCAACGGCGGCCGGGGCCCGAGGGCTCGATCTGCAGGTCGCTGTCGCGCCGCACGGGCGTGACAGTTCGATTGACGCCAGCATCAGAGGTGGGTCCGGTTTGGGTGGACGTGCCGCTGTGCAACACAGTCTTGCTGCTCGGAACAACATTCATGCCGCCCTGTACTTCGTCATTCTGTGGGCCTGTTGCGCCGGTTCCTTTGGTCATCTGCGCGGGCGTGGGAGTGATGTTGCGGTCCGTCTCAGCGCGGTGCATCACCGGTCCCGTCTCCCATTTCGAGCGGTATTTCCCCTCGTAGTCGGCCCATTTCTCGTCCGATTTCAAATCTGACTCGTTGTAGGGAGGGAAACTCTCGATCTGCTGCTTAGTGACGCCTACTTCAAAATCGTCCTTATGTTTGGTCGAAGCCCCAAGCCGGTTAGCTGGAACCAGGAACTTGTGGTGGTGCAGCCAACCGCCGGTATCGACCACCGCGTACTGGATATTGCCGGTGGAGTGATCGAAGATCACGTCATCAATCTTGCCAAGCTTTTCGTCTTCAAGACCGTAAACGCTGGAGCCGCGGATATCATCCGGATCCGCGGTAGCAAACTTATAATCGCCAAGTGTGCCGTAGTGAGCCATGCGTACCTCCTGGAATATCTAACGGCGCTTGGATGCGAAGAGGGGCGTTGGCCGTTGGTCGTTACTGATCGGCAAGAACAGAGCGGGATTTCTCAAATGGCCGATCCCTCGCCCATATACTCTTATTGCTGCTGATGCGTCTTCTGATATTCCGATAGCACCTTTGCATATCCCGCCGGCACATTGAATGACGCGGGATCCACTGAGGCGGACGAAAAGTTCGTCGTCTCGACACTCGATTCCATCATCACTGCCCAGTTCTGTCCGGCTTGTGTCCCCTGCTGAGCGGCTGCTTGTTGCTGCTGTTCCTGCTGCTTCTTTTTTTTGTGGAAGCCGCCAAATCCACCGAGACCCGAAGCAATGCCGCCGAAGCCGCCCATCTTGCTGGCAACCTTGTTTTCGGCAGTCGTTGTGGCTGCGTCCGTTGCGGCCTGACTGGCTACGGAACCTACGCTCGGTCCATTCGATTGCGGGAGCGGCGCTTCGGAAGCAGCGGGCAATGGGCTGCCGTCAGCAGTCGAGCCGATGCGCATGATCTGCGATACAGGAACACCTTTGAGCTTGGACATTTCTTTCGCCATGTCCGACATTCCACTGAACATGCCGGGCTGCGCCTTCAGCATCGCCGGAGACATCATCGAACGCATCGGTCCGCCAAACGTTTCGCCCATCTTTGCCGCCAGGCGAAGCTCAAAGTCGCGCACCTCCTTGTAGCCGGGAATCTCGGGCACCATCCACATGTCGTTGGTCATCGCCATGCTGCCGGTTTGGCCTGACTTCTGGTCTTTGGCTTCCATCGACATCTTCAGAATGGATTCAGCAGCCGCGAGGCCTGCGACCTGCTTGTTGGCGCCGGTATTGCTGACGCTGACTTTGAAATGCATTTCGGGAGCATTTTCAGGAGGCGTCGTAGATTGCGACTGCTGTTTCTGTTGTTCTTGCTGTGCCTTTCTGGCAGCCTCTTCCATGGCCGCTTTCATTTCCTGAAAGGTGACCACGGAATATTGTTTTTTGGCGTGGTCGATGGTCGTGATGGTCTCGTTGTCGAGGTCGATGATCTCGGTCTGTTCCGGATTGATGTGAGCCATCCGGTTGCCTTTCACAAGAACGGTAGAGGTGACCGGGTCGGTTATCTGGCGCGCCGACTTGCTAAAAGCGCCCGCAAACTTGGCCATGCTCACGACGGAGCCACCGGTGACCTTGGTGGTCTCTTCATAGCGGAAGTCGGCAAAACTGGCCAGCGGCAGGGCAAGGCTCAGTCCAAGAACCAATACTGTGCGAACGCGCATAAATGGGCCTCTTCTTCTGGATTCATCTCGAGAACACTCAGGGGAAGGACTTCCTTGTGGAAGCGCAACGATTCTACACCCACTCTGATATTTCGCGCTATAACGGCAAACTACAATTTGAAAATCGGTATGGGACGTATACGAGATCTGCGGCTGCATCGCGCGCGGTCATGCGAGACGGTGAGCTTAGGAACAGCCCTGGGGGGAGAGTACCTCGTTCCTGCGATACGGCACCGAGGCCGAGTTGATCTGTGGCGAATGCCCTTTTTGTCTTGATTCCCCTATTTTGCATCGTGGTTCCAGTTGAAAATCGAAAGTCCCGTTTAGGGTTCACGCCACAGCGTTGGTCTATAATCGAGACTAGGAATTTTTCCTCTAAACACATGCATTTACCAGCACTTGTCGCAGCGTTCGTCGGAGGCGAGATCGTCGATCTTGTCAGCGAAAGTGGAGCGGTAGCCAAGGCAGTCCTACTCACACTGCTGGTTTTCAGTGTGCTCTCCTGGGCGTTGATTTTCTCCAAATGGGCGCGGCTTAAGCGAGCCCGAATCCAGAGCGGGCGGTTTGTGCGAGCCTTCAGAAAAGCGCAACGCTTGCAGGACGTGGCTGCAGTCGCTGATCAGTTTCGTCCCAGTCCTTTGGTTGGGGTGTTCGAGGGGGGCTTCGAAGAATACAAACGGCAGATTGGAATGACTGGTACGGTTTCCAATCCTCTGGCCGTACAGCGGGCAATGCAAATCATGTCGTCGGAAGAAGTTTCCCGGCTGGAACATAACCTGCCCTGGCTGGCAACCACCGGCGCGGTCACTCCCTTTGTCGGGCTTTTTGGAACCGTCTGGGGCATCATTGATGCGTTTCATGGTTTGGGAACGGCCGGGGCGGCGACGCTGCGAGCGGTCGCGCCTGGCATTTCAGAAGCCCTGATCACCACCGCCGCAGGCTTAGTCACGGCAATTCCCGCCGTGATCGCCTACAACCTGATCACGCACTCCATTCGTGATTTCGCGGCTCGTACCGATGACTTTTCTCTCGAACTGCTCAATGCGGTTGAGCGCCAGGCTCCGCGGGTGTCGCGGGCAGCCGAGGGGGTGGAGGCGCGGCGCTAATGGCATTTACCGGCGCCAATGGCAAGACCCAGAGTTCCCTGTCGGAAATCAACATCACTCCGCTGGTGGATGTCGTACTGGTGCTGCTGATTATCTTCATGGTGACGGCGCCGGTTTTGCAGTCGGGTATCGAGGTGTCCGTTCCAAAAACCCGCACGGTCAAAGAGATCACAGAGGAGCGGCTGGTGCTGACGATTGACAAGTCGCAGCGAGTGTTCCTCGGGAATGATCCCGTCAACATCAATGAAATCGGAGCCAAGCTGCGCCAGAAAATACGCGATCCGCAGCACCAGTCGATTTTCATTCGCGCCGATGAGAACGTGCCCTTTGGCGCGTTCGCCACGGTTATGGATTCGGTCAAGCAGTCTGGGATCACAAACGTAAGTATCGTGACCCAGCCATTGCAAGAGCATGTCGGCAAACGCTGATATTTTTTTTGAGCACGAACCCTGGCGCAAGCCACTCACCTGGTCGGCGCTGCTGCACGTGGGAGTAGCCGGCGGTATTCTCCTGTATTCCGCGCTGGTGCACGGCGGCGGCGGCGGTTCGAGTTGGGGAGCGGGCGGTGGGGGAGAGGCCATTGGCGTCAATCTGGTGAGCACCGTTCCATTGCCCGGAGCCAACACGCAGACGCAAAATGTTCTAGCGAATGAATCCAAGGGGCTGACCAAATCGTTGCCCAAGGCGGCAGAACAAGAAGAGCCGGAGGCGATTCCGATTCCGGAACGCGGCTCCAAAAAGAAACCCAAGCCAATAACCAGCGCCGCCCGCAACAAACCGCAACCCGTTGAAGAAGCCAGCAATCTTGTTCCGTTTGGAGAAGGCGGGCCGGTGAGCGGCCCCTATGGCACATTCAGTGCCGGCAACGCCCACGGCGGCTTTGGCTTCACCGGAGGCGGAGGAGATTTTGGCAACCGCTACGCCTGGTACGTCCGCGTGGTGCAGCAGAAGGTTTCTGAGAACTGGCTCAAGTACGAAGTGGATCCGCGGGTCAGTGACGCCCGTCGAGTCTATGTGACTTTTGATATCGAGCGCTCGGGAAGGCCCACGAATGTGCAGGTCGAGCAATCCAGTGGTGTGCCGTCGCTGGATATGTCTGCGGTAAGGGCGATCCAACGTATCGATACGTTCGGAGCGCTGCCTTCGGACTATTCCGGAAGCAAAGTTTCGGTGGAATTCTGGTTCGACTACAAGCGAGGTGGCGGAGCTTGATCGCTGACGTCCGTCTGCCACGACGAAAGGCCAACGACTAACGACTACCAGGGTGAAAATGAATTTCTTGCGCTTGCAGATATCTCGTTCTACGATAGATTTTTGTCCGGCCTCCTCCCCCGCCAAACGGATGCCGAATCATCTTCGTTTCTTCACCAATCAGCGACTAGGCAAGCTTACGTTGAGCTTGCTGGCTGTAGCGCTGCTTTCTCTTCCTGCCCTAGGGCAACAAGACTGGATTCGGACTGGCACCGGGTTGGGCGTGCAGAAGGTTCGCATCGCCGTGCCGGATTTTAAGGCTGCGAATTCCGATCCAAAAAACACCGAACTGCTGGCGACCTTCAACAACACGCTCTGGTACGACCTGGACAACGCCGGAATTTTCGATTTGGCGTCGAAGAGTTTTTATCCTCTAACCTTGCCCGCTCAGCCGTCGGAAGTAAAGTTTGACGTCTGGGGAGGCGCTCCGGTCAATGCCGCGATGCTTGTCTTCGGCAATCTGGGAGTGGGCGGCAACAACGTCACGGTCCAAGGTTGGCTCTACGATCTAAAAAATATTTCTTCCCCCCAGATATTAGGGAAGCAGTACCAGGACGCGGCCACGACGGACGCGGTCCGGGTCATCGCGCACAAGTTTGCCGACGAGATCATTTACCGCCTCGGTGGAGGCGTTCAGGGCATCGCGGAGACCAAGGTCTACTTCATCAGCACCCGCAGCGGCCACAAGGAAGTATGGGGCATGGATTATGACGGATCCAACCAGCACCAGATTACGCACTTGGGCACAACTTCACTATCGCCGAGAATTTCTCCCGATGGCTCGCGGGTCGCATTCAGCGCGCTGGGAAAAGGGGGCTGGGACATCAGGATGTTTTCCGTGGATTTGAACCGACTGGTGGCGTTTCAGCACTATGCCGGAACGAATCTTTCGCCAGCATGGTCGCCGGACGGCTTGAAATTGGCATTCTCGTCATCGCGCAACGGCGATCCCGACATTTACGTCGCGGATGCCTCTGCCGGCGGGGATCTGAAACGCTTGACGCAGACGCCGGGCCCGGATGTCTCGCCGGTGTGGAACCCGAAGACGGGAGCGCAGATCGCGTTCGTCAGCGGGCGCACGGGTTTGCCGCAGATTTACACGATGGAAGCGGACGGCACGAACGTGCAACGGCTGACCGATCAAGGCTACGCGGTTTCCCCGGCCTGGTCTCCCAACGGACAGTTCCTGGCTTTTGCCTGGATCAGAAAGTACGGCCCCGGCGAGCCCGGATCAAGCGATATTTACCTCATGGATGTAGTCAGCAAGCAGTGGGTGCAACTGACGCACGACGGCGGGAGGAATGACTTCCCGTCCTGGTCTCCTGATTCACGGCACATTGTCTTTCAATCAAATCGTTCCGGAAGCCTGCAACTGTGGACTATGTTGGCGGACGGAACCAAACAAGCGCAGTTAACCAATACGGGCACTAATAGCCAGCCTAATTGGAGCTGGAAATAGTCATAACCAACCGCGTGTCTGCGGCCTAGACGCGCAAACTGCAGGGAGGATTAAGGTGAAGCAAGGATGGATGAAATGGATCATGGTAGTGTTCGCGCTGAGCGCCATCATGACGCTCGGCGCTTGCAAGAAGAAGGCAGCGCCTCCGCCGCCGCCACCTCCGCCGCCTCCGCCGGCGCCGACCGCTTCCATAAGCGCTAACCCGAATACCATCGAAAAGGGTCAGTCAACCACGTTGACGTGGCAGACTACCAACGCTACGGACGTCAGCGTCGATGGCATTGGGGCAGTCCAGGCAAACGGTTCGCAACAGGTTTCGCCGACCGAGTCTGCTACCTATCATCTGACAGCGAAGGGCGCGGGTGGCACGCAAGAAGCTACCGCGCGCGTGACGGTCACGCAGCCGCCTGCGCCGCCGCCGCAGCCGACCGCGACCGAGCAGGAACTTTTCGCACAAAACGTGAAAGACGTTTTGTTCGATTACGACAAGTACGACGTCCGGCCGGATCAGCAAGGCGCTATTCAGGCGAGCGCACAATTCCTGCAACAGCATCCCAACATCAATTTCACGATTGAGGGACACTGTGACGAACGCGGATCAACTGAGTACAACCTCGCGCTCGGGGACAACCGCGCCAATGCCGTAAAGAACGCCTTGACCCAGGCGGGTGTAAGCGCCAGCCGGATCAAGACGATCAGCTACGGCAAAGAAAAGCCGTTCTGCACCGAGTCGAATGAGCAATGCTGGCAGCAGAACCGGCGCGGTCACTTCGTGTACGGACAGCAGTAGTCAGGACAGGGACGGTGGTGCAAACTGCCGTCCCGCTCAGAATCTGCATCTTACCTGCCCTGATCAGGGTACTGGCTCGGATGACGCGAGCCGGGTAGCCCGATAAGATAGGTGCGTAACGGGGGCGCTCTTCGAGATTGACTCCAATCCCGCCGGACGACTGTCCGGCATGCAATGGAAGTGGCCTATGAAAACGACTCGCGTTTCCGCTGTGATTGTGCTGCTCATAGCAGGTTCCCTGGTTGCAACCCCCGCATGGGGCGTGAGTAAAGAGATCGTTCAGCTGCAGGTTCAGGTACAGGCATTGCAGGACCAGATGTCCCGCATGCAGCAGTCTTTTGACGAGCGCATGGGAGTCATGAAGAATCTGGTCGAGCAGGACACCGACACCGTCAACAAAGTGGCAAACGCTATTCAGGCGCTGCAAACCACCTTGCAAAAGCAGCAGACCGACTCGTCGGGCCGGGTCGAGCAGCTTTCGGGGCAGATCCAGGCCCTTAATGACACGATGGACGAGTTGAAGGCGCGCTTGACTAAGCTCAGCCAGCAGTTGGACGCGATCAATGCCGCGCAGCAGAACATCAATCAGCAGCAGCAGACAGCGCAGCAGCAGGCCCAGGCGCCGCCGCCGGATGTCCTCTACAACAACGGGCTGCGTGATTACAACGCGGGAAATGCGCAAGTTGCCAGCCAGGAATTTAACGATTACATCAAGTACTATCCCAATACTGATCTGGCTGGGAACGCGTTCTTTTACCTGGCGGAACTTGCCTACCGGCAAAGTAATTTTCAGCAGGCTGTGAAGTACTACGACCAGGTTTTGCAGAATTTTCCGAGCGGAACCAAGGCCGCGGCGGCTCAACTCAAGAAGGGCGCATCACTGATCCAGTTGGGTCAAAAGGATGACGGGATTAAGGAGTTGCGCCACGTCATCCAGCGCTATCCCAGATCGGTTGAGGCCACGCAGGCACGGGAGCAGCTTAGGAAGATGGGGGCGTCAACGCGGCCTACCGGCGAGTGAGAAGCTCAGACTCTTCCAATTGGTCACCGCGCCCTTTCCGCACTGAAGCGCGGGTGATCAGTGAATGTAGGGAATCGCGGTCATGGCTGCAGTTGCTGATGGTCATCAGGCTTGCGAAGCTGCAGCCCGCGCAAGCAGTAGCTGATTTCGGCGGTAATCTCCGTAATACGCATCCCATCGTCAACCGGGAGCTTGCAGGCTAATGCCGCGCGAGTGGGTGTGTTCTCGCCGAGATCAAACTTGACGCGGCAATACTGGCAATCTTCATTCCAGCAGAACCGTCCATAGGACACGGCTTCCGGAGCCAAGTATTGGAAGCAGCGCAACAGCGTGTTGTTCTCCGGGACCTCGAAACTGCGGCCCAGAATCGAAATGCGCACCAGACGTGAAAAAGGGCGAAAGAGCGTGGCAGGTGCGGTCATACAAGAAATTCTAAGTCAATCTGATTCCCGTTCAGTCGAACCAAAGTAATCGCCGCTGTAAGGTGCGGCCGCTTTGCTGTCCTTTTGCAACCCGCAGGAGTGCAGCGCATACTGGAAAGTTGTCACCGGGCACCGGAGGCATATTTATGTTCACGGGAATCATTGAAGAAGTTGGACGCGTGGCAAACATCAAGCAAAAAGGCGAGAATCGTCGCATCACCATTGAAGCGAAAGAAACTCCTAAGCAATTAGGCATAGGACACAGCGTTGCCGTTAGCGGCGTCTGCCTGACCGCATTGGATATTCGTCCGCAGACGTTCTGTGCTGATCTGGCTCCGGAGACGTGGGTACGAACTTCGTTTTCCCGAATCGAGCAGGGAGCGATGGTCAACCTCGAACTGCCCATGCGTGCAGACGGCCGGTTTGGCGGACACATCGTTCAAGGGCACGTAGACGGCGTCGGCAAGCTGCTGGCTTTCGACCAAATACCGGATTCCGAGAATTGGTGGCTGCAAGTAGAAATCCCGGACGGACTGGACCGCTACGTGGTCTACAAAGGCTCCCTTTCCATTGAAGGCATCAGCCTGACGGTGGCGAAAATCGAGGACCGGCGCTGCACGGTCGCGATTATTCCTCACACCGTTGAGATGACGAATCTGAAATCGCTTCGCCCGGGAGACCCGCTCAACCTAGAGACCGACTTGATCGCGAAATATGTCGAGAAGATGATGAAAGGCGAGGAGTCGCAGAACAGCGCCATCACTCTTGAAAATCTTGTCAGTCAGGGGTTTTGAAGGCAGTTCTCAGTTCTCAGTTCTCAGTTCTCAGTTCTCAGTTCTCAGTTCTCAGTTCTCAGTTCTCAGTTCTCAGTTCTCGT
>DASSIO010000325.1:0-2488 GCA_035691825.1 Terriglobales bacterium
ACCTCTCCCATTCCGCCCGCGCCAATCGCGCCGGCGACCTCATATGATCCGATCTTGGTACCTGCACTCACCACCATAGATCCCTCGCAACTACCGCTCGGGATTTCGCCTGCGGGCTCCCGCTCTGCTCACGCCCGCAAAGCAGCTCAACTTCGCCCATTCCGCCGCTCCGAGCGGCTTGAGAATTTCATACGCTCCTAGATTGCCCCGGTTTTCAACACCATGATTGGCGCGCATTATATCCCAGCCGCAGCTTTTCTAGCGGAAGTTGCGTGCCTTCTAGGAACAGAACCCGTTCAAATCAACTAAAAAACAAAAAGGCGTCCCAATTCACTCGGAACGCCTTTTTCTATTTGCCTGAGCGGTGTTGTAGCGCTAATCCGGCTGCTAATTTGCCGAATACTTTTCGATCTCGAGTTTGTTCTTCGGACTTGATTCAATAAAAAGGAAATTACCGTTGGAATCCCCGCAAACGCCCATACCGTGCTTCTCCGCATCTGCAGGCAGTTCGTAAAGCCGGTCGTACTGGCCTGTATTCACATTGATAACGCCGATTATCCCGGCAGGAACTGTTGGCGGCGCGCCGTTAAGAGGGCTGAAATGAACATATACGAACCCCGATTCGGCTACCCCGCTCTCTGCTGAGGTCAGCCCCACAGCCGGAGCTTTCAACGTGATTTCTCTCTGCACTTCGCCGGACGCCGAGACAACAATCACCTGCATAGGAGTGCCGGCCAGGGTGATGTACACATTTCCATTCGGGTCGCTCGTCATGCTACTCAGGTCCACCGCCAGAAGCGAACCCGCGGCGGCATCTGTTTCCCCACCGCTTTCGCGGGTCATCCCAGGAAACTTAATCTTTGAGTCAGTTGCAAATTCGACTGCCGTGGCAAATCTGCCGTCCGGATTGAATATCCGCGCAAACGGCCTCCAACTCCCTGACTTCGCATCGGAACGAGCCATTCCTAGAACAAGGAATCGACCGTCCGCGAAGACCGCGAAATTGTGAGGATCAAAATCGTCAGAAGGGCCGTCGAGTTGCACGCGAGAATCGAAAGACCCGTCCGCATCAAACTTATCAACGAAATAAGTACGGGGCTTGGTTGCGAGCACCGTGTCCCCGGGTTGTGCCCTCACAAGGATGAACAAAGCACCGTCAGGACCCACATTGAAGGATGACGTAAACTGCCTCTTGTACCCGTCTATAGGCGGTATTCGATAGGGGACAATCTCTCCCGATTTCACTGCAAGTTTCCGTATAACCTCCTCCCACGCCATGGGTGGTGTGGAGGAATCAGACCAAACGGCGTAGATGTTTCCCTGAGAATCGCATTTCGCACCAGCCTGGACGGTGGAAGGTGATGCTGCTGACAGCTGCACCGTCGCTATTTTCGTCAACCCTACCGGCACGGGCAGAGGAGCTGCCTGCGAACTCTCTTTAGGACTCGCCTGACCCCCGGCGCTGCTTTGCCTCACATGGCACATGCCAGACGGTGCCACAAGGAAATAAAGCAATGGCACGACAATGAATCCAACACTATTTCGAACCAGAAACCGTCGCATGGGAAACCCTCCTCGATGCCGCGGACTCGGTAACGGCTGCCACCGCTATCGGCACCAACGTCAACTCGTAGGCGCCCGAACAGCTTCGCACATATACTAATCTCTGATGCTGTTCAACAACGGAGCTGGACTTCGTGTTGGCCCCGCTACAGAAACCATCGGAGAAGAGTTGTGGATAGATCTTATTGCAGCATACCACGCCACCCGCGACCGCTTTTATCCCTGCGTCGCCGCCGCTGTACTGACGGCAAAAGTACTGAGTTGTATGCCCACTGCAGGTCGGGTTCGTGTTTGAACAGTCGAGAGGTTGTTGCGCAAACTGAACGCAGCAACCATTCTCGAATTGAGCTCTCGCGTAGGGTATCGCGACAAGAAATCCGAAGAAAAAAAGAGGAACCACCTTTGCCAGGAAACGGATGGCGGACGTGGCGAGATTGCAACCAGTCATGGCTGACCTCCGGGTGAATTCGCCTCCGGTAGGCTGGGCCCTCGGTAGCGTAGCTGGAGGCTACCCCCCCCCGAGTTTTCTTGTCAAGCGTAAAGTTTACTGCAATGTATAGCTCCTAGCATATAATAAATCGCAGCCGCGCTTGTCGCGAACTCGGGAGCAGCGCTCCACTTGCCGCGGACCTCGTGGCTCCATAGCTTCCCTGGACGCGGCGCGAATTTCATTTTCATTCCCGCCCTTGGCTGACATGTACCTTTGAGCACGCCCTGGCCGCGCCTTCCTTGAACGTCCGCCTGCCGAACGCTACTCTGAATGTACTCAGCTCTAAACGCTCAACGCCGCGTTCTGCGCGGCACAACTTTTTGCTTCCCGGGGTGTTCTAAAGATTGCCCGGCAAATGTCGCTTTCGAGGTGACACTATGACGCGTAAATCTGTCATTGCGCTGATCCTTCTGGTAGTGGTAACGCTGGCAGTCG
>DASSIO010000326.1:0-2611 GCA_035691825.1 Terriglobales bacterium
CTTTTTCTCGGGCCGACCGGCTCGGGAAAGACATACCTGGTCGAAGTGGTCGCCGAGGCTCTCTTGGGCAATCCGCATGCGTTCATAAAAGTCAACTGCGCCGAATTCCAGGAACACCATGAAATTGCCAAGCTGATCGGCTCGCCTCCCGGGTACATCGGACACGGACAAACCCCTGCTCTGCTGACGCAGGCCGCCCTCAATCAGTGGCACACCGAAAAACTTAAACTCAGCTTGGTGCTGTTCGACGAGATCGAGAAGGCGTCCGAGGCGCTGTGGCAGCTGCTGCTGGGAATTCTCGACAAGGCCAGCTTGACTCTGGGCGACAACAGCCACGTGGATCTTTCCCAATGTCTGATCTTCATGACGTCCAACCTCGGCGCGGTGCAGATGAGCAAACTTGCCGAGGGGGGCATCGGGTTTGCCGTTCAAGCCCCGATTGCGGATGCCAGTTTGGACGACAGGATCGCGCGGACGGCTCTGGATGCGGCCAAGCGGAAATTCTCGCCCGAGTTCATGAATCGCCTGGATAAGGTCGTGGTGTTTAAGACCCTCCGGCCGGAACAATTGGAGCAGGTTCTGGAGTTGGAGCTTGCCAAGGTGCAGCAGCGTATCACGAACGCCGTGGGCCAGAGCCATTTCATGTTCCGCTGCACACCCGAGGTCAAGCGGTGGTTGCTCAACGAGGGCACCGACCCGAAGTACGGCGCACGCCATTTGAAGCGGGTGATCGAGCGCAGCATCGTGTACGGGCTTGCCAATCTCGTCGCTACCGGCCAGGTCACGAGCGGCGACTCCATCTACATCAGCATGAAGCCGGACGGCCGACTGGCGTTCAGCAAGACAGCATCCGCAGTCGTTACAGCATCAGCATCGTCGGCGGGCTAGGAGCGGGCCATGGAAAGAATTCTGGTTGTGGACGACAATGAACTGCTGTGTCGCCTGGTCTGCGACATCCTGCGCACCGAGGGCTACCGCGCCGTTCCTGCTACCAGCGCCAGCCAGGCGCTGGAAGCGTTCGAGAGGGAAGCATTTGATCTCCTGGTGACCGATTTTCGAATGCCCGGCATGAGCGGCTTGGAATTGGCCCGCGCCATTCGTGACCGGAATCCCCAATTTCCCATCATTGTCATGTCCGTATACGAACCGGTTGCGTCTGAACACGTCACGCTCTGGCTGCCTAAGGAATACCTGTTTCCCGGCCTGTTAGACAAGATCCGTTTTTGCCTGTCCGGAGCCGAGGCGGAGAGTGCGGTGCGATAAATGGAATGCGACGGAAAACAGGTGAAGCGCATAAAGGTCCAGCGGCATTCGTTTGCGGGATGTGCGTGGATCGCCTCGTGACGGAGGGTAACGTACTATGGAAAAAAGGCGCATGATTTGGACTGAAGATGAAACCATAGCCGGCTGGTGCTGTTCGCATTGCTCTTGGGGCATTGCCGCCCCACCCCTCGAAAGCACAGTCGCGGCAATCAGGTTCAACCGCGTTGCTCAAGAGGGGTTTGAGCAGCACGATTGCGCATCTAGTTCCTCAGCAGCTTAGCGGATTGCAACTAAAGGTGTGCGCCAATTTTGGCTGGCGCGAGATCTATGGTCCCTGCTACTGCACCGCAGTCAATGCTTGATAAACCCAGATGCCTGCGATCACCAGAATCAGAGCGCCTGAGGCACCGCCAAAGGCTTTAATCAAAGGATTGATCTTGTCCATCCTTTTCACGAGATCCCGCTGTTCCTCCGCCATAGCCGAGGACGATTCGTCCAGGAACAGCTGTTCGTCCTCATGCATAGTCAAAGTGCTGCGATAGATCAGAAGCACAATGAGTATGGTGGTGAGGATAGCCCAAATTATCAGCAGCACTGCCAGCATAGACATACGGCACCTCGCCGCGCACGAGCATTGTAGCGAAGCATACCACTAGTTGCATTCTAAGGCGCGCTCCGCGCGCCTTTCCTTTCCCCCAAAAAGCACATTAAGGAGAAATCTAAGCTCCTCGCCTTCTGCGTATTTTAGCGACCACCCCACCGCCTCAAGGTCCTACGTTTTAAACCCGCCATAACCGGCGGCCTTCTTTTTGAATCTGCCTTCGGCGGGTCGACAGGTTGAACCACTGCCGCAGAAAATGAATCCGCAGCATGTGCTCCAGTTTCTTCCTGCCGTCGTCCCATTGCCCGGCTTGGGATGTACGGCTGGATCAATGCGCACAACTCTGCCCACGGCACCACCTGCTCCACTTCCACAACATCGCCGGCCGCGTCTTCTTTGTGTACCGCTCGAATCCCGTCATCATCGCCAGCGTCCTCTGCTTGCCCAGAGTGTTCGTACTGGCGCAACTTTATCTACCCTCGCTGTGGAAAGGGAGCACTTAATCTGATTCTCCTTAGCTCTCAGACAATTAATGTCAGACGATTCATACCGCTTGGTAAAGGACACGAACTCTCAGTTAGAGACAACGTGAGAACAAGGGTCGAAAAATCGCCCCTTTTACAGTTGCTGTTCAAATACGTACACTGCGCCCCCAGAGGCGCCGACGAAGAGTGTTCTCTTGTTCTTAGGCCCAATAATGAGAGTGGCACTACCGAAACCATCATCTGAAGGAGTCGGCGCTGTCAG
>DASSIO010000327.1:0-7475 GCA_035691825.1 Terriglobales bacterium
GGCCATAATCGCTTCCACTTGGCTGCGCGATTGGCGCTGCTGCTGCGCGCCGGCTTCATCGCCGAGAGCGGGCTTGGGGGACGCGCGCAAAATATCGGCGCGGGAGAGCGTCTTGCCCTCGGCGTCGGTCCAAGTGAAATCATCGTCGAGGAGTTTGGCCAAGGCGGCGCTGTCGCCTTTCGCGGTGGCCTGGACAAATTCGCGGTCGGCTTGAAGAACGGAGGCTTGATCGGCCGCCACGGCTGCGGGCGTGTATGCGATGTGAAAGGCAATTGCAAACAAGATGAAAGACATAGACACACAAACAACGAAGCGTTTCATCGGTTTTCGTTCCTCACTCGACTCACTGACACAGCCAGCGCCCGAGAAGGGCCGGAGGAGAGTTCGGCCCTTCCCTCGCTTGGCGCTTCTCGCACAAACCCTAGAAGATAAACTTCAAGCCCAACTGAATGGCGCGGTTGCTGCCAGAACCCAGCACGGGATTGAAAGCGGCGTTGTCCGGAGTGGCGCAGCCGCAGCCGAACGTACCAACTACGGAAGGATCGGCAAACGCTGCCTGGCCGTAACCGCTGGTAGCGCCATTGGGATTGGCGAAGTTGGGATGATTAAAAATGTTAAACGTCTCGATGCGGAACTGCGCTCTGACGCGCTCTCCTAATTTAAAGTTCTTGCTCACCGACAGATCGACGTTGTGGAAGCCTGTATCGCGGAAAACGTTCCGCCCCATGGTGCCAAATTGTCCGAAGCCGTTGGGCAACAGGAATGATTTCCCATTGAAACTGACATAGCAGCCCCCTGTGCCGCCACTCATGGCGAAATTCAGAGCCGCTGTACCATTAGGGATTGAGGCCGCATCGTTTATACACGTCTGCCAAGCAGCATTTGTTTGTTGCGATGTCAGATTGACAGCGCCTGCTGGGCCAACATAGCCGCAGGATCCTGACAGCGGATTCGTAACATCACCCGTGCAGAGGGGAAGGGAGTTTTGTCCCCCTGACTTGAAATTCGCGGGACTGCCGAACAGATCCCAACGGTCAGCGAGTTCATTAGTGCCGCTGAAATTATTCGTCTGGTCATTGACGTTCCAAGGCTGCCCGCTCTGCATGGTGATGATGGTGTTGACCTGCCAACCTTCAAGGAGCTGACTTCTGGTCTTGTACTCCGGGAGAGTGTAAGTAATGGAAAAAGTGAAACGATGGCGAATGTCTTCGTCACTGCTGCCGTGCTCCAGATTGGGCCGCGTGCTGTCCATTGGCAGAAACGCAACCCAATTGGAGGACAAATCATCCAGAGCATGCGAATACGTGTACCCCAGGACAAAATCGAGACCGTGATAATTGCGAGCTGTCAGTGTGTTTTGCAATCCGTGATACGTAGATCCGTAAAAGTTCGAAAGGTAATTGATAAGATTGAGATAGGGGTATTGAGCCGCAAAAGGCTGCACTCCATTTGCCAAAGGAGTCGGAGGGGCTTGATTGAGATCCACGACGCCCGGAAGCTTCACTCCGTGATTGCCCACATAGGTGGATTCGAGGGAGATCTTGTTCGAGAATGCATGCTGAATGCCGACGGTCCAGTTCTCGACATAAGGAGTACGGAAATTGCGGTTCATCGAGAACGTGTTACAAGGATTGGCTGTCGTGCATTGAAGCAGGCCCGTAACATTGGACGGATATATTTGCGTGGTTTGATTTTGCCAAGTTAGGCTTGAACCGGGGATGACCACTCCTGCTGCTGTTATGTTGCCTATGCCCGGGCTGCCATTGATTGTCGCTCCTGTGGGAACTACGCCCGCCCCAAAAAGGGCGACCGCACTTTGCAGGTTTTGCTGAGACATAAATGTGCTCATCGAGAGCAAGTCATACACAACGCTACCACCGGCCCGGACTACAGTCGTGCCTTTGCCAGTGACGTCCCAAGCAGCGCCCAGGCGAGGAGAAAAATTCCTGCGGTCAGAGTTGTAGAGCGAGCTTATATTTTTGCCCACCTGCTCAAAGCCAACCGAAGGCTCCCAGTTCCCGAACAGATTGTTCGCCTCCGTGGGAACGCCCTGAAACTCGTAGCGAAGTCCCAGATTCAGCGTGATTTTTCTGGTGATGCGCCAGTCGTCCTGGGCATAACCGGCATAGAGCCACTGGGAGATGTTTCGCGTGGGATCGCCGGCCAGGAAGCCGGCATTCGCCGGGTTGCCGGACAGAAAATCCTCCAGGCTATTGAATCTTATGCGGCCTCGTCCACCTCGATAGGTAGCCTGGTGGACCAGGTCTCTTCGGAGCTCTCCACCGAATTTGAAGGAATGCTTGGCTCGCAGATAGGAAACCTGGTCAATAAAGTCATAGACCTTATCGGGCCCGACAATTTTGGGGAAATTGTGGAAGGCGCCCAATTCGGTGAACCCGCTGATTCGAATGTTCGGGATTCCGCTCAACAAGGGATTAGTGACTCCTGTGTCGATCGTGTATTTGAAAGTTGTGTCATTTGGAATGATCTGCAGAAGGTAGTGGGTGAAACCACCTCGCAGTTCGTTGGCCCATATGGAGCTTGGCGTCCACGCCCAGTGACCTGACACAGCTTGCGCCCGGGAATGAACCTTGGTGCGAAACTGCGGCAGGAGTTCATTCGAATCCATGCCAATGATAGTGTCATTACCAAAGAAATACGAACCGCTCAAGGCGTTGTGATCATTGATGTGGTAGTCCACTTTGCCCAAGGCGTTCTTTGAACTGTTCGCGTTGGGAAACGTAAGTGCGACGCCCTTGCCCTGGGATGCATTGGGTGTGTAAAAACCCAATAGGTAGTTTGAGAGAGAATTCACGACAAAGCTAGCGTTTTGAGCCTTTAGATCAGCGGTAGCATCAGCAATACTGACATTACAATTCCCGGTCGTGAGGACGACACAACCGGCGCCGCCCCCGCCCGTAATCGATGCCGTGGTCGGCACATTCCCTGAGAGCGCATTGCCCACGGTATACATCTGACCTTCATACGCACCGAAATAAAAGAGCTTATCCGGAATAATGCGTCCGCCGAAGCTCCCACCGTACTGCTCCAGACCAAGGGGCTGCTTGGGAGTCCCAGTCGGATTGAAATAGTTCCGAGCATCGAAAGAATCCTTGCGGCCGAAGGCATAGGCGGTGCCGTGAATCTCGTTCGCACCGGACTTCAGACCTACACTGGTAATAGCGCCGGGTTTCCAGCCAAATTCCGCCTTGGGATTGACCTGAGTATTGAATTCCTGGATGGCGTCGATGGGGATGAGCGTAGCGGCATCGCCGAGGACAGCCGCGGCGTTCGTCACGCTGAGGCCCATGAAGGACTCATCATTGGTGACACCATCGACGATGTAGCTGGTGTCCTCCGGGCGAATCCCATTGGTAGTCTGCGTCCAAGGCCCTCCGCCCGGATAGATCGAGGTACCGGGGCGCAAGGATATCAGGTTCTGATAGTTGCGGCCGTTCAGGGGAAGGTCGTTGATGATTTCGTTGCTGATGGTGCCGCCGAGAGTCGTGGAGGTCGTGTCAACCATGGGAACGTCTTCGGTAATAGTGATCGTCTCGGTGGTCGATCCCGGACGCAACACGGCATCCACGCGGACATCCTTGCCAACTTCCAGCAAAATGTTCTTGCGCTCAAAGGTCTTAAAGCCCTTAAATTCCACGCGGACCGAGTATATGCCTGGCAGCAGATTGATGGCGACATAAGCGCCATCGGAGTCCGTCATCAAAGTCTGGGAGACTCCTCGAGCCACGTCAGTAATGGTCACCGCGGCGTTAGCCACGTTCCCGCCGGATTGGTCGGTCACAACGCCCAAGATTCGACCCGTGTTCCCCTGTGGATTGGCAACAATTCCCGTAAACAGAACGAAGCAGAGAACGACGAAGACCGGAACAAGTCTGGAAAACAGCAAGGCAAACAGCCGCGAATTCCCCTGACGATTGGACGGCATCGAAGAACCTCCCCCCACGAAGCGAAATAGGTATAGACGCTGTACCATCATACGAGTTGGATTGTCAAGCGAATGATTGATTCTATGAAGAAAAAAGAAGGATGGGGGGCGAGGCAGCTTGATATTGGTCTAATGGTCAGACCAATTTTGGGAGGAATAAGCCGGGTGTTCAGCCCGCAAACTGGTCCATTTGCACGACAAAGTATGGGTACTTTCTCTTAGTCCTGCTCCTTAGTCCTGCACGGTGTAGATCCAAATTTCTGCGCCGTGGTCTGCTCGCCCCGGTACGGCTAAGAAGAAGCGGTCGAAACCCTTCTTCCCTTTCCCGAAATACCCGGCGGTCCGTGCTCCAAGCGTGGAAGGCACCTTCGCCAGGAGAGAATAATGCTCGGGGTCCGCTTGCTGAAAGACACTGATATACCCCTCGCCACCGGGAACATAAATCCGCCTTCGGCCAGAATCGTAATAAACGTCGTCAGCGTCCTGAACACATGGAAGCGTGGCAATCGTCTGGCCAGAGCCTGTATCAAGCACGGCGAGGCGCGCTGGTTCATGCGTGGCCACAAACAGGCGATGATCCGCTTCATCGAGAGCCATCGGAAAATTATGCTCGAGGGTCATCGGCCAGCGGGTGATGGCGCGCGTCTTGCGATTGATCACCGCAATCTGCTTCAGGTCCGGCAGATTGACGTAAATGTTGGGGCCGGAAGTCTCCAGTTGAAAAGACTCCGGATGCGCGCCGACCTTGTACTCTTCGGCGAGGCGTTCGTTCGTGACGGCATCCACGGCGCCGATGGCGCCCGTTTCGTCGTCGCCGTAGCCGGCGTACACGCGCTGATTGGCGGCGTCGTAGCGCAGGTTGTCGACGTCACCGTGAAAATCAATACTCTTGATAAGGCCGAACGTAGTGCCATCATAGATATAAAGCTGGCCGTGGCTGCTGGCAGCAAAAAGCTTCTTGGATTCCGGCGCGTACACGACACCTTGCGGATTGGGTATTCCGGTAATGGTGTGGCTGCGCAGGCGGGCACTGATGTCGATAATCTCTACGGTGTTGTTTCCAAGAGCCGCGACGATCAAACGGTTTTTGCCATCGAAACCGAAATGGTCGAAGCGTCCTTGCACGCCGGTCATAGGGATTGCTTCGGTTAAGACAAGCGGCCGAGGCGGTTCGGGCGCAATTGCTTCTTGTGCATGAAGGCCGAGCACGCACCCAGAAAGGAGGATCGCCGCCGAACAAATTGCGAGATTTGTTTTCATGTTTTTCCCCGCGAACAATTCAGATTTGGTCCATCCAAAAGCATGCAGGACGGGTCACTATACTGCAATTCGCTTGACGCCTCCAAGACTGGGTGATAGAAGCGCCGTACGCACAGCCTGCGAAGAGCCAAAAGCTATCTTGATTTTTGTTACGCCAGGAGGTTTTCCATGAGACGTCATTTTGCTTCGGCGACACGGATCACCGGAACTTCCCTCGCCGCGTTAATCGCAATTCCAGGAATTGTGACGATCACCCGCGCGCAACTCGGCACGGGTAAGCCTCCTGCGGAATCGATCCCGCCTCACGGGTATGTGATCTCGAGCAAACCCCTTCCGGGAACAAACACTCCAGCCGATTACACATTCGTCTTGACGCGCGATGAGGTTTACGTGCCGATTATTGTTCGCAAACCGAAAGGCAGTGGCCCGTTCCCGGCCATTACGATGGGCTGGGGAGAAGGCCGCGAAGGAATGAAGAAAGTAGAGCGGCTGGCGGAGAGCCTCTCGCAGATGCAGGACCGCATGATAGCGCGCGGCTACGTGGTTGCCACCGTCAACTACCGAAACGAAATCCCTTATGCTTACGAGCAGTCCAAACCCCCGCAAAATCTTCCCGATAGCATCAGCGGCGAAAGGCGCATGCTGAAATCCGGCCCGACACTGGATCACGAAGATCTAATCGCTGTGATTCGCTATTTGCAGTCCTTGCCCTACGTAGACAAGAACGGTGTGGGAGCCATGGGAGTAAGCCATAGCGGCGAAATGATTATGAAAGCATCCAGCGAGTACACGTTTGGCGCGGGCGTGTGCGTTGAGCCCGCGGATCATGAGTTTCTGACGGTTGACACCGGGCCCAACGCACCGCGCAAAGGGACGGAGATCCAGTACAACGACGTGGAAGTAGTTCGCAAAAACGCAAACAAAGCAGAAGCGATGGAACGCATTCAGCGAATAAACACGCCGATCCTGATTTTCGGACGCGATACAGATCACTTACAAGGCATTTTCAAACTGACCTACGAATGGATGAGAGAGGCCGGAAAGGACGTGCAATGGGCCAGCTTCAACCATCCCACGCACGGCTACGTTTTCATCATGAACCAGCCCGACGGATCGTATAAGCCCGATGAGATTCAGCAAAAAACATTCGACATTTTTATGGACTATTTCGACAAACGCTTAAAGCACGCTCGATAGAGAAGAAGGAAAACAAGAGAGCCGCAGCAGACGGACTGCACAGTTAAGCCGGCGAAAGCCTGAATCCTGTTCGAAACCTTTTGGCGTAATAGTTTCGCACAGGCCTTGCATGTTTTCCGCCTTCTGCAACCATATCGTATTACGATACATCTTATGGAGTAGGAGAATTTCACGATGGATTGCTGCCGTGTAGCAAAACCACGGGACTTAGGACCATTCAATGCGATTGAAGCCGCCGCAATTCAATTCTAAGTTCATAGATCATGAGGAGCATGCTAGAGATGCCGGGACGGGAAACACAGCAAGGAATAACGGAGGTCCGTTAGCCGCTGGGCTCCCAGGAGGGACGCAAGAAGAATCGCCCACGCCCGTGTACGGAAGATTCACGAAGAAACGTTCTAAGCCTGTTGTCGACAAGCGGGAGATCCGAATGCGCAGAAGCAGCTACGGGTCGTTACAATGGAATTTGGTCTCGCCTGCTCTCTGTAATCCGGCAAGATCCCGGCGCTGGAATGTTGTTCTGATTGCCATCCTGGCTTTTATCGTTCTGGGAGCTTTCGTAGCCGCAAGAGCCCCGCGCACAGGCGGCACTGCTTCAAACGGGACTAAAGCTTCACTGCAAAAAAGCGAAAGCCCAAAGCCAGTACAGCACGCCAAGTCTAATGACGGAACGCAGTCTGTGATCCACAACCGGAGTGGCTCCATGAATCTACACAAGGGAGTGGGGAACGTGCATCACGCTGGCTGAATTCCTGTTTAGATGCGCGTACATTTCAGCGCCATTTGCTCCAGATGGAGTTCCGGCCAGCTTCGTCCAATTTCATCATCTATCAAAATGAGCTGCAATCTGCTCGCTCACTAAAACGACCGTAAATAAGCATCTTTCTGAGTGGCGGCCAAGTCGAGATGTGCTTTAGAATCGGAAGTGCATCGCTTGTCGGGGCGTAGCGCAGCCTGGTAGCGCCTGCCTTGGGCGCACAAAAACCGATTCCAACAGCTCCCTCCCTTGCTTCTAACTACTAACGTTTCCAACAAATCGGGGAACCTGCTTACGCTCAAAAGCTAACCCGAA
>DASSIO010000328.1:0-39803 GCA_035691825.1 Terriglobales bacterium
TGCCGCAGCTGACCTATTTCTGGCGGAAACACTGTGAGCCGCAAGAGCGCCGCCGTCATCTTTTGATCAGGGTAGCCGGCCGCATGGATGTAATCGGTCGACAGCAAAGGGCTCGCATGCTGCTAAAAGCATTTTCTAAGATAACAGCACGTAAATCGAAGGACCGTCCAGACATGCAGCTCGCGCGCGCCGACATTAACCTGAGTCCCCAGTTGACCTCACAGTTCGTTACGCTTGAGCGTTCCGTCTCTTAATCCGCGTTTTCTCAGCAGCAAAAAGAAGACTGGCACAAGAATTAGTACATGCATAGTAGACGTAATCATGCCTCCGACGATGGGTGCAGCAATCGGTTTCATCACGTCGGACCCTATCCCCGATTCCCAGAGTATCGGCGCAAGGCTCAGAATGACCGCAGCCACGGTCATCAGTTTCGGACGGAGTCGTTGAACGGCACCGTCGATGACAGCTTGCTCAATGTCGGCCTCGGTGAGCGGTCTGGGGTCGGCGAGGCGCTGCTGCAGTGCTTCATGCAGGTAGACAACCATGACGACACCAGTCTCGACCGCGATTCCAAACAAAGCTATGTAGCCGACCCAGACGGCCACACTGAAGTTGTAGCCGAGCAGCCATTGCAGCAGCAGGCCACCCGACATCGCATAGAGCGTCGGAAAAATCAGCACTGCTGCCTCTGCGGCCGAGTTGAAAACCAGGTACAGCAGCAGGAAGATTACAAAGAAGACGACCGGAAGAATGAATTTCAACCTCTCTTTGGCCCGCAACTCGAACTCATACTCTCCCGCCCAGCGATAGATGTACCCGGCGGGAAGAATAAGCTTCTGACGCAAGAGCTTGTCTGCCTGATCCACGAACCCGCCGTAGTCTTTTGTGTTCAAATCGATATACACGTAGCCAGTCAAGGCCCCCTCTTCGTCACGAATCATGGCAGGCCCGCGTGAAAAAGAAACTCGCGCCACTTCGTTGATCGGGATTTGGGCTCCCGTAGGAGTTGGAACCAATGCGCGGTTGAGCGCTACCGGGTCGTCGCGGAAGTCCCGCTCGTAGCGGACAGCAATAGGATATCGCTGCCGGCCCTCAACGTTCTGCGCGATATTGGCTCCTCCGATTTCAGAGGTAATGACGCGCTGCACATCGGCGACTGTCAACCCATATCGTGCGGCTTCCGGCCGGTTCACCTCGACGTTCACGTAAAAACCCTGTGACACTCTCTCGGCGAAAACGGAGTTAGTTTGCGGTAGAGTTGAGAGTACTTGCTGGATTTGGGCGCCAAGCTCCTGAATCTTGTTAAGATCGGGGCCTTGAATCTTCATGCCCACAGCAGTCTTGATCCCGGTTAATTCCATGTCAAGTCGATTTTGTACCGGCATCGTCCACGTGTTCGTGAGTCCGGGGAATTGAAGTTTGTCATTCATCTGGCGAATGAGTTCCTCGTACGTCATCCCCGGACGCCACTGTTCGCGTGGTTTTAGCATGATGGTCGTGTCGTACATATCGAGCGGAGCGTTGTCCGTAGCGCTATCCGATCGGCCGACCGCGCCAAAGACGGTGGCCACCTCGGGGAAAGAGCGGATGATTCGATCCTGTTCCTGCATCAAAGCGCTTGCTTGAGTGATGGAAATACCAGGTAGAGCGCTCGGCATGTAAAGTGACGATCCTTCGTACAACGCCGGCATAAATTGGCTGCCGAGACGAAAGTACAAAGGAATCGTGACCGCCAGAAAAATGAGATTCGCTGCGATTACCAGCTTCCAATGTCGGAGACACCAACGCAGTGCGGGGAGATAAATAGCTTTGGTGATTCGGGCCGCTGGATTCTCGGATTCGGGCCGCAAGCGCCCGCGAACAAATAGTGGCATAAGCGCTGGCACCAGGGTTATCGAGAGCAACGACGAGAACACCAGCGCCAGCGTCTTTGTCCAGGCCAAAGGACGGAACATCCGGCCCTCCTGGGCCTCCAGCAGGAATACCGGCAAAAATGAAACGACAATGATGATGAGCGAATAGAAAAGTGCCGGTCCTACCTGTTTCGCTGATGTGACAAGGATTCTCCGCCGTTCGCTTTCCTCCAGTACGCTCGTGTGCTGGCCTTCGCCAAGCCCACTGCGTTCAGCTACGTGTTTGTATCCGTTTTCGACCATCACAATGGCGGCATCGATGAGGACGCCGATGGCCAGCGCCAGCCCGCCCAACGACATGATGTTCGAGCTGACGTTGAGGTAATACATCGGAACGAACGCAGCGAGGACAGCGATGGGTAGAGTAATAATTGGCACCAGGGCTGAGCGAAAGTGAAACAAAAAGACGATACTGACGAAGCTCACGATGATCGCTTCGAGAATCAGATCCCGCTTCAAGGTCTTGATCGATTCATTGATGAGCCATGACCGATCGTATGCAGTCACGATCTCTACACCCGGCGGCAGTGAGGGAGCGAGCTCGCGGAACTTGGCTTTTACTCCATTGATCACGTTCAGAGCATTCAAGCCATAGCGCATCACGACGATCCCGCCCACTGTTTCGCCTTCACCTTGCCAGTCAGCGGCTCCGCGCCGGATGTCCGGTCCGAATGCCACGGTGCCCAGGTCGCGGACCAACACCGGCGTGCCATTTTTGGTGGCTACCGGCACGTTCTCCAGATCGGAAATGGACTGCAGATAACCCAGCCCTCGAACCATATACTCGGCTCCGCTCATCTCCAACACGTCTCCACCGACCTCATTCGTGCTCTGCCGAACGCGGTCAATCACCGTCGACGCAGGTATTCCGTAGGAGAACAGCTTGTTGGGATCCAGTTTCACCTGGTATTGGCGCACGAACCCGCCGATGCTTGCGACCTCTGCGACACCGGGCACGGTTTCGAGTTGATAGCGAAGATACCAGTCCTGCAAGGCACGGAGATCGGCAAGGCTCTTCGTGTGTGTGCGGTCAACGATTGCGTATTCGTACACCCAACCTGCTCCCGTGGCATCCGGTCCGATTGCAGGGTGCACGTCGGAGGGTAGACGGCCGGCGATCTGCTGGAGGTATTCTGTGACTCGTGAACGAGCCCAGTACAAGTCAGTCCCATCGTCAAAAACCACGAACACGTAGGAATCGCCAAACATCGTCTGCGCTCGCACTGCCTTCACGTGCGGAGCCGCTAACAAGGACGATACGATCGGATACGTAACTTGGTCCTCGATGACATTCGGCGGCTCGCCTGCCCATTCTGTGTGAATGATCACCTGAACATCACTGATGTCGGGAAGCGCGTCGAGCGGAATGCGCTTGAGCGACCATGCGCCTGCGAGACTCAGCAGGATCGCGCCCGTAAACACGAGGAAGCGATTTCTCTCGCACCACTCAATAATTCGGGAGATCATCACATACCTCCAGTGGCGCTAAGGCTGAATTGCTTGCTGGCGACGGTTTGGCCATTGCGCTGAACCGTTACAGTGACCTGCCAGGTACCACCGGTCTGCAGTTGTAATGGCCCTTCGTAGACGCCGTTCCCTTTTTCGGGCAACGCCCCACCAACGCGCATGGCAGCCATATTCATCGCTGGCATCGCCGGCATGAAGAACGTGACAGTCGTCTGCGTGCCTGTCACTGGATTGCCATCAGCGCCAGTCAGCTTCACTCGTACAGTGTTTGCGCCCTGGTGCGGCGGCGCAGGGTCGGTAGAGAGGTCAATCCCGATTTGCTGACTTGGTGAGTTCATCGCTGCCGCTACCCCGGCGCCCGGTGGCGGCGGTGCAAATGATCCGATGGCAGCTTGCAGTTGGGCTTCAGAATCAACCAGGAAATTAGCGGAACTTACAATGCGCTCGCCGTCTTTCAGACCCTTCAGAACGACGGAGTGATCGTCCACCCGTGGACCAATTTCTACCTCGCGTGGTTCGAGATAACCTTGCCCGTGATCCACGAATGCAATCTGGCGAGTGCCGGCCTGGAGGACACCCGAACTCGGAATCACCAGTTGCCTGCCGAGAGGAATATCAATGCTGACGCTCACGTACATCCCTGGCTTCAGCACAATGGCGGGATTGCGGAACACAAGCCTGACGCGAGCAGTCCGCGTCAGGGGATCAACTTGTGGAAGAACCTGATCGATGCGACCTGCGAAATTCCGGCCAGGATACGCGTCCACTGTGACAATTGCCGAGTTGCCGGGTTTCAGTCGCCCGATATCAGTCTGCGCAACGTTGGCGTAGACCCAAGCCGTGGATAGATCCGCGATCGTATAGAGCTTGGTATCACTCTGCACATACTGGTTGGGCAATGCGTTCCTTTCAGTGATGTAGCCGGAAACCGGTGACTCGACCTCGATGTCGTGCTCGACCTTGCCATCTTGCTCCAGCTTTGCGATCTGTCCAGGTGAAACGGCAAAGTGTCGCAGCCGGTCCGAAGCTGCCTGGACCAGCCAATCACCTTCTTTCAATGCTGTCCCATGCATGTCCTGAGAAAACGATTTTTGGTTCTGCTTGGCGAGGAGATACTCCTGTTCCGTGCTGACGAGATCAGGGCTGTAGATTGTGAACAGAGTTTGGCCCTTGCGGACATACTGATACGTTACGTTTGCGAAGACCTTCTCTATCCACCCTGAAAAGCGAGTTTGGACGTAAGAAACTTGCTGCTCGTTGATGTCCACAGTTCCGGGTAGCCGCAGTTGATCATTGATCTGCCGCAGTTCGACCCTCGCAGTCTTGACGCCGATTGCTTGCAGGCGTTGCGGCGACAATTGCACGGGGGCGAGCGTCGGAGGAGAATTATCTGCAGCAGCTTTGCCGCTCGTGGGTCCTTCCTCGTTCACCATGGGACCTTTGGCCACGACCGGATCACCTTCCTCAGTCAGTTGCGGCCTGTGCTCACCGCGAAGGAGTTCGAAACCCAGGCTGACAGCGAGCAGCAAGCAAATAACAACCGCAAATCCGAAAGCTCTCTTGTAATTGCGTTCGTTCATTGCGTCACCTCCGGGGAAGATTTCTGTACTTCATCGACAGGTTTACCTACAGCAAGCTCTAGATCTGCGAGTCTCGCTTCGAAATCTGCGAGGGCCTGGAAGTACGCAAGATCCAAGTCAATGACAGTCATCTGGCTATCGAGCAGATCGAGAAATTCGGTGCGGTCGTTCTCGTACGCGATCACCGTTGAGTGCAGGGTAGCTTCCGCCTGTGGCCGCAACGATGTTGCATAAACGTTTGCGAGCTTCTGAGCTGCTTTTGTCTGCACCAACGCTTCCTGAATTTCCCCAAAGGCAGCGTTACGCATGGCGTCGATCTCCGCTTCTTTTTCAGAGACCATCGCGCTTGATTCGGCGATCTCAGCCTCGTGCTTACGCCGGTTTAGCCACGGCAGGTTAATGGAACCCTCAACCATGTAATTATTCCGAAACTCAGATCCTCGCGGCATCAGCATGTATCCTGCGGATACCGTGAAGTCTGGGTTGAACGCTTTTTGGGATAGGGCTTGCTCCTTGCGGCTTTTCTCCGCGACCGCTTGCGCCTCGATCAGATCGGGCCTCGACTGAAGTGCCGTTCGTTCCAGAGTCTCCAGTGACGGCAATGCGATCGAGATCCCATAGTCGCCTCGAACATTGATTCGTTCATGCGGATCGCGGCCAAGAAGGGTGCCGAGGTGTGCTTGCGCTATCTCGATGTCTTGCTCGAAATGGATCAGGTGTTCGGCAAGGCGCGTCACGCCGATCTGAGCCTTGAGGATGTCCTGCTGAGGTACTTTCCCAACGGCGTACTTGATTCGCGCAGCCTCCAGAGCCTGCCGCGCAATATCCACGTGCTCGTCGTGAATCCGAAGACCGTCTTCGGCTCGCAAGAGATCATAGAAGGCTTTACGAACTCGAATCCGAACGGCGAGCCTGGTTGCTTCCAACGCCGCCTTCGCTTCGGCCACATCAGCCTCTGCCGCACCTGTTCGCAGAGACCGCTTCCCGAATCCCGGCAGCGTCTGGCTCAACATGAACATGTTTTGCGCAGCGTTGTAGTTCCAGGGCTGCCGGAGAGGCACCTGCCACCCTCGATACATAAAGGATGGATCGTCCAGAGCCCTCGCGGCGGGAACGTGAGCTTGGACAACAGAGAGTCTCCTCACGGCAACGCGGATTTCGGGATTCGCAACCAGGGCCATGCGCTCGATCTCATCGAGCGTCAGAGCCGGGCCAGTCGCAACCGCGTGGTGTTGAGGCAGCAATTCGGCGATATTGCCGGGACTGTTCTTCTCAGCAGCGGTTTGTCCGCGTAGGAGATAAACAGATCCCCACAACACCCATAGGGCGAGAAACACACGTCGGGTTTTCATTACTCCTCCGTACTGATATCGGAAAAAAGGCCAGGCCGTCCATCTCAGCCACGTGGAAAGGCGCAGTTGGACAGAGGACTGCCCGATCAGCTAACGGAGGGGTCTAGATTCGGAGGACTGCATTCGAGCCCGGAGACGACTCGGGCGGGGGCGCTTCCAAAGCAGGAACATGAAGCGACACAGACGGGCTGGCAAGCAGAAGAATCGACAGCTGCGAAACGATTGCTACGTCAAATGGCCGGGTAGGAGAGTAAGTCCCTACTGGACTTACAGCGCTGTCTCGCTGGTGCCCCTGGCAGCACGAATGACTGGAAGGCATCATGGATGATCCGCATTCCTGCGCCATTTTCATGCAGCAGTCGTGCTCTGCCTTGGTCATTTGACGTAGGGGAAACAGGCAAGCAATAGCCGGCGTCGCGGCCCACACGACCGTGATCACGAGCATCATCAACGCGCGGGTTCTACTCACACGCATAGTTTACATCTTCCCAGATTTAAGCATCGGTCCTCATGTCTCAGGATGCAGTGATTACAGTCACAGACTATTGTGAGCAGGTTAAGACGTTGCCCTCGAGTTCCGGTTGGTTCTCAATGAATTCCCGGAGTTGAGGAAGTCAGCGGTGAATCCTCAACATGGTGGTGCGACTGCTGCGCGGACTGTCCCGCGGGATGACATGTGTCCTGATGCACTGCCAAACGGTGATGAGCGACGGCGCATCGCGAGTCTCTATCCCGTGTCGCCAACCGATCAACAGTGACGCTAGTCACTGAACGTGGCAAGTAGCGTGTGCTGGAGTACTCGCAGCAACTTGGTACGTAAGTCTTTGCGGCGGACTCGGGCCCTCTGGATTCTGTGTCTCGGGTAGCGGGGCAGTGTGCCAGCTCTTCTTTACCGCGCGATCTGGTTACCGGGACGCTTCTCCTGGGTCCTTTTCTGCCGCGGACAGTGTGTGAACGGCACGTGTATTCCCGCCGCGCTCATCAGTCCTGCTGCGGCATGGAGGAGTCCCATCATGAGCGGCTCAAAAAGAGTAGTTTTCTGCACGGCTGTGTTGTTTGCCATAGTCGTGTTGCAGGTTGCGGCCTTTGGACAGGCCACCTATACGGCGCAGATTCGCGGCGTCGTGACCGATCCGGCGGGAGCAGTCGTCCCCAACGCGACCATCATGATCACCAATGATGCAACCAACATCTCAACCAGCGCCCGCAGTGACGAACGCGGGCAATACATTCTCACCGGCTTGCGTCCAGCGAGCTACACCATGAAGGCGGAGAGCGCGGGTTTCCAGACCGTCGAAAAACGCAATGTCGTCTTGCAGATTGACCAGCAGACCACGGTGAATTTCGACTTGCGAGTGGCGGGATTGACCACAGAAGTGCAGGTCACCTCCGCGCCGCCGCTGCTGGACACCGAAAATGCCGCGCTGGGCACGAACGTTACCAACGAGTACGTGCGCGATATCCCGCTCTACAGCCGTAGCATGTTCGGACTCGTATACTTGGCAGCCGGCGTGACCGAAACGACCGGCTCCGGTATCAATGACAACTATCCTTCCGGGACGAATTTCGTCTCCAACGGCCAGCGGAACGCTACCGCGCAGGTGACGCTTGACGGCAGTCCGCTGAGCGCGCCAGAACAGGGCGAGGGTGGCAACTCCAATGTTTACTACCAGCCCTCGGTCGAGACAGTCCAGGAATTTAAAGTACAAAACAACAGTTTCTCCGCCGAGTTCGGAAACAACGGCGGGACCATCGTCAACATGGTGATGAAGCAGGGATCGAACGCCTTCCACGGCAGCGGCTGGTGGTTCGGGCAAAGAGCCGCCTTCGATGCGCGCGATTACTTCAATAGCGGCGAAAAGCCCGACCATGTACGCGATCAATACGGGTTTTCGCTGGGCGGTCCCGTGGTGAAGAACAAGACCTTCTTCTTTGTCGACCTGGAAAAAACCCGCGAGCACAACCCAGTCAATCTGGAAGGAATTGTTCCCACCGATCTGGAGCGTACAGGAGATTTTTCGCAGAGCCCGGCGAACTTAGCCGATCCTTCCAATTCCGACACGGCGCAAGCCGGAATTTACGATCCGTACAATTGCGTACTTTCAGGAACCACTTGCGTACGCACGCAGTTCTCTGATGGCGGCGTGCTCAACAAGATTCCTGCCGGCGAGATCAACCCCATCGGCCAGAAGATCCTGGATCTGTATCCGCACGCCAATGTGGCGGACGCGGTTTATCCTTCGCCCAATTTCCGGAAAGTGATTCTGAACAACTTTTCGGGCTGGCAGTTCGACGTGAAGCTCGACCATCAGATAACGGCCAATCATAAGATCGGCGGGCGCTACAGCCGCTACCATAACGTGAACTCCACCCCGACGGTGCTGGGCAGCGGCGACTTCAACGACGGCATCATTGATAAAACGACGGTTAACAACGGCGGGCTGGAGTACAACTGGATGATTACTCCTACCATGCTCTGGACGAACCGCTTCAGCGTGGACCGCGTACACGAGCCTGTGCAGGCCAACAACTATCCCACTCTCAGTGATGTAGGGCTGCCATCGATTTTGGCGGCCAACGGCCTCGATCGAGTGCCCGCTATCAATGTTGATGGCGGTTTCCTTTCGATCTACACGCAGTGCTGTGTGGATACGAAATTTGCGCACACCTTGTACAGCTACTCATCGGCGTTGCAGTGGGTAAAGGGAACTCATTCTCTGAAGTTCGGCGGCGAACAGCGGGTCTTCTTCAACAATTTCTGGCAGCCTGACGATCCCACCGGCAACTTTGATTTCTCGCGCGATGTAACCGCATCGGAACCTAATGCCGGTCTGGGCGACGTGAACCAGGGGAACGCCTTCGCCACCATCCTGACCGGTTTCCCCTATTCGGCCTGGCTGCACCTCGTTCCGTCGGTGGCCGACAAGTCCAAAGAGACCGCCTTCTTCGTGCAAGATGACTGGAAGGTTACCCCCAGGCTAACGTTGAACCTGGGGCTGCGCTATGAATGGAGCACGCCTTATAGCGAGCGTCATAACCGTTTGCAGTTCAGCAATTTCGGGGCGTCCACTGGCTTCAGCATTCCGGTCAATCGTGATGCCTCCGGTCTGTTCCCGCAATTCGGCGAAATCGGCAACCTCTTAGGCACGACCGTGTTCCCGAACTCCGGCCACCGTAATGCTCGCGTGGATCGAAACAATTTTGCGCCGCGCGTTGGCTTCGCCTATCAACTGGGCGTCAACACCGTCCTGCGGGGCGGCGCAGGCGTCTTCTATGGAATGAACGTAGCCACGAACTATCAATATGCCGGCCCATCGTTTTCCAAGACGGCCGACATGTACTTCACAAAAGACAACTATCAGACACAGTACGCAACCCTGGCGAATCCTTTTCCAGCGGGTCTGGCGCCCCCGCAGGGGACCACGTATGGCAAGCTGGCGCAGTGGGGCTTCAGCAACTCCAGTGACTTGGATACTGGCAGTGCCCGCAATGCCGAGATCTACCAGTGGAACCTGGGCCTGCAACACATGTTCCCCGGGCAGATTGTCGTGGGCGTGGATTACTCCGCAAATCGCAGCACCCACCTGCCTTGGGCTGGAGCGGGGGGCATGAGTACGCGCAACCGCAACTACATTTCTTCCGCGGTTCGCAATGCGCTCGTAGCCTCGTTGAACCCGACCCATGATCCCAACAACAACGCGGTTTCTGACTACCTGAACACTCCCGTTCCCAATCCTTTTCAGTGCTTTTTCACGGTGGTAGCTTCGCCCGCGTCTTACTGTCCGTCGAGCCCCATTTTCAATGCGGCAGATGTGGCGGGCTCGCTTTACCTCGACGCTGAAATTCCGCAAGGAATGCTGTTGGAGCCTTTCCCGCAGTTTGCCGGCGGCTTCGAGGGACTTCCCACCCTGAACGCCAACTCCTGGTATCACGCGCTGCAAATTCGCTTCCAGAAGCGTGCTAGCCACTACATTAGTTTCGAAGGCAATTACACCTTTTCCAAGGCTACCGATTATTCTTCTTCCGGACGCAATGCGTGGCTGCGGAACCTGGAATGGGATAATCCACAACTGCTGGACAATCCCCGCGCTGAGCACGGTATCAGCGCCAATGACACTCCTCACCGTCTGACTACGGCCCTCATCCTCGACCTTCCTTTCGGGCGCGGCCGCTGGATCGGCGGAGGGATGAACAGCGTGCTGGACGCCATAGTGGGTGGCTGGTCGCTGGACAGCGTGGTTACGTTCCAATCGGGACAGCCACTGGTCGCCTTTAACGGCTCGGGGCGGCTGGCCGACGGTAACCCCCGCCCCAACGTGGTTTGTTCGCAAATGCGCACCGGCTTGAGTTACCGCCAGGCAGCGATGTCGGGTGGAACTCTTGCTTACCTGAACCAGGACTGTTTCGCTGATCCTGGCGACAACATTCCCGGCAATGCTCCCCGCCATTTCTCCAACCTCCGAGGCGACGGCATCGGCAATTTTGACACCTCGCTCTCGAAGGAGTTCAAGATTCGCGAAGGCAAGGTACTGCAGGTGCGGGCGGAAATGTTCAACGCGTTCAATCACCAGCGCTTTGCTTTCCCCGATCCCGAGTTTGGCAGTGACACCTTCGGAACCGTCACCTCCACCACCAACAACTTCCGCAGGATGCAGTTCGGCGCGCGCTTCCAGTTCTAAGCGCAACCGGGCAGGCCGGTCCAGAGACACTGGGATTGGTCCTGCCCTTAACTCCCGATCGCGTGCTGCCGAGGAGCCTGAATGTTCAGCCAACCATTTCGAAAGCCGGCCTAATCGCGCTCCTGGGCCGAGCGAAGAACGGTAAATCACGGAGGATCACATGCTCTCAACCAAGCTCAGGTGGACAGTGCTGGGAACAGCCCTTCTCGTCTTCGTCAGCCAAGCCGTTCGCTCCGGCGTACCAGACGTGCCCGCCCAGGCAAAACAATACACGGCGTATCTGGTCGCGCCGTCGTATGAGTACGAGTTGTCAGGACGCAACGACAGAATCGCCGGCTACGTCGTCAAGCTTGACGCGCCAGAGCTTTTGAACGTTCCCGGTTTGGTGGCGCTGGTTAGCGGTATCCAGGCGGGGCAAGGCTATCTCCTGTTGAATGGCCACAAATATGAACTTCCCGGGTTGGTAGGCGAGATTGCCGGTCCTTCACGAAATACTGATAAGAATCAGATCGGTAAGGAAGGCTGGTATTCTTTTTCCAGTGGCGATGAAATTGTCGGCAAAATAATTGTCCCACTGAACCCCTCTGACCTCCGCGCCGGCCTAAACGAGATTGAATTCTTCAGGAATCCGGAGAACAGCGCGTACGAAGTCATCGACGTAGCGCTGCAAACCGTTTCCGAAAAAAAGCCGGCTTTGGCTGGCCAGACCTATCACTTGCTCGGTAGAGGGCGGCGTGCAACCCTCCGCGACTTCGATTTCGTGGTGAACTACAAGGGGGAACAGAAGCGTACGCTCGCCGACATCCCCGACTGGGCGCGCCGTGGAAAAGTAAATTTCTACCGTGCAGGGATTGACTGGGACCATCTCGACCGAATGTTTGAGATGTTCAAGGAAGCGCACATCAACCTGGTCGCCACGCATGTCCCCCTCGATACCTCCAGCGCCGAATACCAGCGCGTCAAGGCATTCATTGACCGTTGCCACGCCAACAATATCCGTGTGACTGCGTTTCACTCCGTCGGTGGCTTGGGAGTCCGTGACGTTCTCCTCAACCCGGAGAAGCAAACTTGGATCAGTCGTGATGAGTTCGGAAACCTGGTCTGGCGCGCGCCCAACAACACTTTTGCCGCCGATTTACAAAATGAGGACTACCGCCGCAACGTGCTGCTCAAACAGGCAGCGGTTGCAATCGACGCCGGCGTGGATGAACTCTACTTTGACTGGTCCATCGGCGGGACCGGTGATGTGATCCACTTCATGGATGAAATTCGCCAGCTCGCTGCCAGCAAGCACAGGAACATATCCATATTCGGCAACTGCAAAGGAAACATCTTGGTGGACGAAGTCGCCGATCTGACTAAGACGGAGGGCACCAGCGAAGCAGGCGTATGGAATGGAAAGTGGGTCCACAACATCGCGCAAGCCAGGTTCTACTACGCCTCGGGCTTCGGCGTGAAGTCATACGAGAGCAAGTACGAGGGGGCTGACCCCGGCGTCCCCAATCCCGGCGCGTACGATGTGCGCGACGGAATGAAAGCCGGATGGAAAAAGCCCATTGCCGAGGCCTCCGCGTTCCAGTCTCATTTCGCAATTGCGGAGGCAAATGAAAAACTCCGGCGCGGTTGGATCCTGAAGGACAACCCCATTGCGGTGCAGACCTGGAGCGATATCAGCCGTTACTTCAGTTTCCTGTCCGCTCACCAGGACCTCTATACCGATGTGGTTTGCGTCAGCAAGATCGGCGTGATTTCGCCGCCGCACATTCCCAGTTTTGAAGTCAATCTAAAACGCGACAATCTCTACAACGCCCTGGCAGAGAACAATGTCATGTACGACGTCGTGTTGCTCCATCGGCTTACTCCGGACCTGCTGGCAAAATACAAGGCCATCGTCATCCCGAACATCCCCTGGATCGACAATGACCAGTTGGCAATCATTCGCAGCTACAAGCAATCGGGCGGCAAGATTTACACCATCGGAAGCACGTGGGATCTGCGCGAGTTGGCGGACATTCAGTCCCCCGCAGCAATGCTGGAGGACGCCCAGCATGACAACGGTCGCCGGGAACTGATCGCGAACCTCGATCGCCTGTCCGGTGAGCAGGTGATCAAGATCGAAGGAGCGAATTATGTTGCCGCGAATGTTGTGAGGAAGTCGAACAGCGGCCGGGTAATCGTGCATTTCGTCAACTACCACAAGCCGCTCAAGGATGTTCACGTGAGCATGAACCTGGATGGAGTCGTTGACCGGATTGACAGCGGGCGCATTCAGATGCTCTCTCCGGATGGCGTGGCCAGGCAGGTCAAAGCTGTATCCGTTGCCGGAACCCGCGTCGAGTTTCTTGTGCCAGAACTGGACGTTTATGACGTGGTAACTATCAACTAACGATGTTTTGGGCGGTGTTCCATCCGCTTGACGGTTGTCACAGTTCTGCGAAGTGCGGGAAGGCCTCCTATATGAAGCGATCGTGCTATGCCGTTGCAATTCTCGTTTTATGTTTTTCGTCCACAGGCCCCCGGTCGGAAGTGCAGGACTGGACCCACTTTGTCCGTATCGGAGCCTATGGTCTGCAGGAGGGCAACGCTGACCAGATCGTACGAAGAGCAACGGACGAGCATGTATTTGGAATCGAGGTGGACAACGACGTAACCGGACGCTACGAAAGCTTTCTCAGTCCCGAGGTGAAGCTGAAGGCGATTCGGCAACTGGCTGACGAAGCCCACCAGGCCGGGAACTACGCTTTTGTTTACATCGCCGGCACGGAATGCATCACTGCCAACGCCGACAGAACTCCCCACACCTTGGCAAAAGAGCATCCCGATTGGCTGCAGCGAAATATAGACGGGAAACCGGCCGTTTTCGGAGGCGGCGCGGCATTTTGGATTGCCAAGGGGGATGAGGATGTCTGGGTCACTCCTTACGCTCCCGACTGGCGCAAGATCTACATGGAACGAGTTCGCCAAATCGCCGCGACCGGTATCGATGGCATCTACGTGGACATTCCTTATTGGATGACGCACTTCGACGGCTGGCAAGACACGTGGGCAAGTTTTGACGACTACACGGTTGCCGCTTTCAAGCAACAGACCGGGCTCGATGCCAGGCGTGAAGTGAAGCTGGGAGACTTTTCCGACCATAACTTCCGCAAGTGGGTAGATTTCCGAATCCAGACGATGACGGATTTCATGCAGGAGATTGATCGCAATGCAAAATCGGTGAACCCGCGGATCAAAACCATACCTGAGATTTACCCCGGAGTTGAAGCCGAAGCCGCAGTCGTCGGCGCGGATGTCTACAGCATGTATCCGGTCGTGGATGCCATCGCGCATGAGTATGAGTTTGGCGGTGGCGACCACATGGCATCGTCCCGAAGGCCATTTGATTGGTTCGCTTACCAGGTTGGCATGCATTCCTTCCGCGCGTTTGCGCAAGGCAAACCCACATGGATCCTCAACTATTCCTGGGACGGTGACAACAAAGTCGACCGTCGCGAGGCGATGATGAATCTTGCCATGTCGCAGCTGATGGCGGGAGCGAATTTCTGGGATGCGCCCGGTCACTCCATGGCAGGATCAAATGATCTTCCTACGAGAAAGAGAATCTTTTCGTGGATTGCGGCGCACGAGAAAACTTTTTATCTGCCCCGCACTCCTATGCATCCCGTTGGGGTCTATTTCTCGCCCGAAACCCGCAACTACTACGCACGCGAGTTCATCGAATCCTATCGCGGAATTCTAATGCTGCTGATGCAAGCACATCTCGAATTCCAAGTTGTTACACCGCGCACCCTCGCCGATTTCAATGGCCGGACCTTGATTCTCCCCGATGTGCGCATCGTGGACGAGCGCGAAACGGACTGGCTTCGGCAATACACCGCAGCCGGCAACACGGTCGTGATCACCGGCAGCGATGTCACCCAGCTTGACCGAACCACCCATGTCATTCGCATTGCAGACTGCCCGGGCAAAGCCTACTTGGCCAATTTGGAAAAAGATTTTGAACACACCTCTCCTGTTTCGGAAAGCCAGTTCTTGCAAAGTTTGCGGACGGGATCGATTCTTGAAATCGTAGCTTCTTCCCAGGTGTCGACTTCAATTTCCCTGGTCAACGGCAAACCGCACGTTTTCTTTGCGAATTTCGCTGGTCTGAAAGGTGGAGTGAATCCCATCCAAACTCCACAATCGGGAGTGCGTATCTCCATGCAAGGGGCGCTCGCCGGCAAAGGCTTCGTGCTTCCATTTCTGGGGGACATCGAGGAAATCCGCCCTACCCGTGGGAATCGCACGACCAGCTTCGTTGTGCCCGCCATCGGTAAGGGCATGGTGTTCTGGTACGAGCCCGCTAGCGGTGAGAGCTTCTGATCCTCAAAAGAATAATGTAGAAAGTGAATTGCAGGTTTCGTCACGAGCAGTGACACTAGGCATAGCCGTTTTCCGCGAAAATGCAAGGAGGATAT
This sequence comes from Terriglobales bacterium, assembly GCA_035691825.1. Lineage (GTDB taxonomy): Bacteria > Acidobacteriota > Terriglobia > Terriglobales > Acidobacteriaceae > Gp1-AA122. The sequence goes on from DASSIO010000328.1 coordinate 15,449, forward strand.
AGCCGCCCATGCGCCGGAGAGACTTCCTGAAAAGCAGTGTTGCCCTGGCGTTAGCTGCTGAACTGGGGACGCAGCCGGCGCAGGCGTCCGTGCCTGCGCACAACTGGGATAAATACGATTTCGGCTCTGGCCCGCCTGTGACCGACCGGTTGAACCAGGGGCCATTTCCGCAATACCCGCCCGATGCGGTCATTCCTACCGACGAAGTAGTCATGACGACCACGCCGTCGGAAGATGTCGTGCCTAATTATGGGAAAGGCCTCATCACCTACATCACTGCCGATATGGGCACGGACGAAATCAAGTCCGACAACATTCAACAAGCAATTGAAGATTTAGTCCGGTTCCCCTTGGGACAAGTGCTCTACATTCGGCCCACGTGGCGCGAGGTTCAACCGAAGCCAGGACAACTCGAACTCCCCGATTACTTGAAACTTGTCTTTGATCTGGCGAAAAAGAACAACAAGCGTATCGGGTTGCGCGTTCAGATGAGCGCTCCCGACTATGCGCATGCGGCGGCTCTGCCGGATTTCGTTCTCGACAAAGTACCGAAAGTGGATCTGGTGCTCAGCCCCAACGAGAGCAGTGCCGCCGCGCAAAGGTATCTAAAGAATCCGCATGCGAAGTATCAGCCTCGGTTCGCTGATCCGTTCTTTCAACAGGCATTTCGTGACCTTGTTGCGCAAATGGCCGCCGAATTCAACGGAAACCCGCAAATCGAGTTCATAGACACCTTCATGTACGGCTTCTGGGGCGAGGGGCATACGTGGCCCTTTGCCAACAATCCTTTTCCCGATTACCCGACTGCGGAGCGAACTTGGGTCAACATGCTCGAAGTTCAGCTCGAGCACTTCACGAAGACACCGCTGCTGACGAACACCCAGCCGGACTATAGCCGGGTGGGTAACTCGGAACTCGTGGACCGCACGATCCGCAGTAACAACTGGATTCGAAGCGACACGATTTTCATCGAAAACGAGCAGATCGAGTCGCTGAGTAATCGTCCGCCGTGGGTCGGAGCGGTACTCGAGCAACCACTGCCAGGCAAACCTCCTGACCCGCAAGCGGGGTACGAAGGCATATCTCCGGCCGAGAACATGATTTCTCACGTGATGGATGTCGCCCCCAACTACTGGTGCCTTTGGAACTTTCACCAGATCAATCCCAAGACGCTGCAAGCCTATTACCAGGCATATCCAAAATGCTTTGACCAGATCAACCGCCGGATCGGATATCGCGTCAGGCCGACTATGATCTGGACCTACGAGGACGCGGGGTATAGGGGATTGATTGTCGGTTTCGCGAACGATGGTATAGCGGGTGTTCCCGGAGTGCTGCGAGTCACAGTAGAGAGCGAAGACACCAAGGCACTGAGATCCGGCTGCCTGGATGCCGGATATCCCCTGCCAGGAAAAATCCGCCAGGCACAATTCGTGTTGCCGAAGGGAACAAATTGGAAAGGGCTGAAACTGCGGGCGGAACTGGAAGTGAAAGGAATGCGCTATCCGGTGCGCTGGGCGTGTCACCAGAAACTGAACGACGATGGCTCGCTCACCCTGCGCCCTAATCTGCGGCCGGAGGTATGACACCGTCCACCCATTAACACCAAGTCTTTTCTCCGACTACCTGACGGCCGAGAGAGGGTTAGTTCAATTGAAGCGGCTGCAGATGGAAGCGTGCAAGAGAAAACCGCTGGTGAACACGAGTGTAGTGCATATTATGAAAATCCAAATGCAACGAAATCATTCGCAGTATTGCGCCAGTGGCACCGGGTTGCGGTCATTGCTTTCCCTACTGGCAGCAGTCCTCATTTATTCATCGGCGGCCAGGGGCCAGGAACCCGCCCGGCTCCCGTCCCACATAGAGTTAGCCGGGAAAAACCTGATCGTCGAATTCGATCACGATCTCCGCAGCCGCGTGATTGCTCGATTCGAAAACAAACAGACACCTCTCGGGCCATTTCATGTGAGCGAAAGCGTGCAAGCCAATGGAAGAACATGGACGCAATTCCCCTTGATTTCGGGAAAGAGCGAACATGTACGGGAGGGTGTCGGAGCGGGGCAGCGTTTAACGGTTGTCGGGGAAGCAAGGCACTTAACCAAAACAGTTGTGCTCACCGCTTATGACGATTTCCCCGGGATGGCGGTGTTCGATGTCCAGTACACCAATACCGGGCACACGAACCTGGTGATCACGAAGTGGGTCAGTAATGCTTACACAATCAATGCCCAGCCGAAAGCTGGCGTGCCGGCCTTCTGGTCGTATCAGAGTGGTTCGTATGAGAAAAGACCGAACTGGGTTCTGCCGCTGAAAGTCAATTTCTCACAAAAGAACTATCTCGGCATGAACGCGAGCGATTACGGCGGCGGTACACCCGTCGTAGACGTTTGGCGGCGCGATGTAGGAGTTGCCGTCGGGCATGTGGAATTACGCCCAAAGCTGGTTTCCCTGCCGGTATCGATGCCGGATGCGACGCACGCTAAGGTCGCCGTGGAATCTGAGCAGAAGCTGGTTTTGAAGCCGGGGGAGAGTTTTCATACCCTGCGCACCTTCGTCGCTGTACATCAAGGCGACTACTTCCGCACGTTACTCGAGTACCGGCGTTTCATGGTGGCCCAGGGGCTTCGCCCCGCGCAGCCGCCGATTGACGGCGATGGTGCGATCTGGTGCGCGTGGGGATACGGCCGCACGGTTCGTCCACAGCAGGTTTATGACACTTTGCCCACAGTGAAGAAGCTGGGATTCAAGTGGGTCACGCTCGATGATGGCTGGCAGAATAATGTGGGCGATTGGGCGCTCGATCCTAAAAAATTCCCCCATGGTGACGCTGACATGCGGGCGCTTGTTGAGCGCATTCACCAGGAGGGCTTTCGCGCGCAACTGTGGTGGTCGCCGCTTAGCGCGGTGCCGGACTCAGACCTACTGCACGAGCATCCCGACTACGCCCTGCTGAACGAAGATGGTTCCAAGCGAAAGATTTCCTGGTGGAACTCCCTTTACTTATGTCCAGCGGACCCAGGCGTTGTGGAATATCACAAGGCGCTGGTGCGAAAGATTCTGGTGGACTGGGGCTTTGACGGGTTGAAACTCGACGGCCAGCACATGAATGGGGCTCCTGCCTGTTACAACCCCGCCCACCACCATGCCAAGCCGGAAGACTCCGTCGAGGCGATGCCCGATTTCTTCCGCCAAATTTACGAAACTGCGCAGGCGGTCAAACCGGGCGCTTTGGTCGAGTTCTGTCCCTGCGGCACTGCTTATTCATTCTTTACAATGCCGTACTTCAACATGTCGGTGGCCTCGGATCCGACCAGTTCCTTCCAGGTCCGCTCGAAGGCGAAGAGCTTGAAAGCGCTGATGGGCGATGACCTGCCCTTCTTTGGAGACCATGTCGAGCTGAGCGATGGAGGGAACGACTTCGCGTCCACCCTGGGCGTGGGCGGGGTCGTCGGTACCCAGTTTGTGCTCCCGTCCTTAGTGCCGAAGCGGAGCAAGTCTGATCTGACCACCGCGCGCGAAAAAACTTTCGAGAAGTGGTTGAAACTTTATCGCCAGAAAATGCTTTCACGCGGGCAGTATCTGGGTGAGCTGTATGACATAGGGTTTGACGTACCCGAAACGCACGTCATCCGGCGGGATCAAACCATGTACTATGCGTTCTTTTCGAAGCACTGGAAAGGGCCGGTAGAGCTGCGTGGTCTCGAAAGTCGCAAGTACACGGTTTACGACTACGAAAATGGCAAGAGCTTCGGGACCGTTTCTGGCGACAAAGCTCGCCTTTCGGTGGAGTTCAACCACCACCTTCTTTTGGAGTTAAAACCGCAGTAAGCACCCCTGCTGTTCAAATAAGGGATCGCGAGACGAAAACTTGCAATGAACAAGGCATGGTGTATGCCATTTCTGGCGGTTATCGCGTGTCTCTGTTTACGTTAGGCATTCTGGTACAGTTGCAGGCTAGCACTGTTCAGTCGTGTAGCATTTGACCCAGAAATGACAACGCGCGCTGAAATCAATAATGCCCAGCACGCTGGCGCAGCTTTAAGAATGATTATCCGGCGGAACCGCGCGTCGGAATACGCCGGCGAATATGCGGTCTGTTCGGCACATCCGCAGGTGATCGCTGCCGCAGCCCACCAGGCTTATAACGACGGTTCATTTCTTCATGTCGAGTCCACCTCCAGCCAGGTAAATCAATTCGGGGGCTACACAGGGCAGACGCCAGAGCAGTTCGCCATGTTCGTTCGGAAGATTGCTCGGCGAGCAGGAGTGTCCGACGACAGCATCCTGGTCGGCGGTGACCATCTCGGGCCGTATCCCTGGCGGCATGAGTCTGCGTCCGCGGCGATGGTGGAGGCGCAGAACCTCGTTCGTGCCTGCGTGCTGGCGGGTTACCAAAAGATCCATCTTGATGCCAGCATGGCGTGTGCCGATGACGGGAAAGATGGAATCAACGAGCAAACGGTAGCGCAGCGTACCGCGGTTTTGTGCGAAGCAGCAGAGAACGCGTTTCGCCAACTGCCTCCGAGTTCGCCGCCTCTGCTATATGTCGTCGGAACGGAGGTGCCCACACCCGGTGGCGAATTGGGAGCAGAGCAGGCGATCGCGGTTACAACGCCAGCGCAGGTTCACGCAACGCTCCAAGCATTTCACCAGGCGTTTGCTGGACGCGAACTTCAGGATGCGTGGCAAAGAGTCATCGGTTTAGTGGTCCAGCCCGGAGTGGAATTTGGTGAAGCCCGCATCTTCGAGTATTCGCGTGCGAGAGCCCAGTCTCTGAGCACGGCGTTGCCTGCAACTCCGGAATTGGTATATGAGGCCCACTCCACGGATTATCAGCTGCCTACCTCTCTAGGTCAGATGGTGGAAGACCACTTCGCCATTCTTAAAGTTGGCCCCGAACTGACCTTCGCCTTCCGCGAAGCGATTTTCGCTCTCTCGGCGATCGAGCAAGAGATGCTACAGGCGAGGAGCGCTCGGCTTTCGAGAGTTCGCGAGGCCCTCGAAGCAGCCATGTGCCACAATCCCAAATACTGGCGTGATTACTACCGGGGAGATGAACACGAAGTCAAGATTTCTCGCTTCTATAGTTATAGCGATCGCTGCCGATACTATTGGCCCGATACTGGAGTGCAAAAAGAAATCGAGGTTCTTCTCGAAAACCTCACCTCGCATCCTCCGGTCCTGACGCTAATTAGGCAGTATTTGCCCATCGAATACGAAGCCATTCGAGCAGGAGTGCTGCAGCCTAGGCCGCCCGAGATCATTGAGCACCATATCGGGGTTGTCTTGAAGAAGTACGCTAAAGCGTGTGGCTTCGACGCGGCGACACAGTGAGAAGGGTGATATTTCCCCTGCCGCGAGAATGCGACTAATCTTTCGCGTCGAGAACGATCCCGAAAAGGAAAACTGCCGACTAACTCCAGCACTCCCACTTAGTCCAACTTAGTCCGTCTGTAAGTATCTGATTGCACGAAAAGGCGAAGAGGGGATTCATCTTGAAAGCCGGCATACGGGAAACCGTATCGGGGGTTCGAATCCCCCGCTCTCCGCCATTGATTTGACGTCCCTCGCTGTGCTAGGGATTTTGCCCTTCGACTTCGCTCAGGGCAGGCTCTGCGGGCTCCCGCTACGCTCACGCCCGCCAAACGGATAAGACTTTTCATACCTGCACATGTGCTCGGCTTGGCTTTCGGTGGTATAGTGCTTGCGCTCGTAATCCCACCTGCACTAGGGCCCTAGATCGTCTCAGGAGGGCAACATGCAAACCCAGCATTTTCGGTACTTCTTCCGGCCGGTGCTCTTACCCATTGTCTTGCTCGCCATGTTTACAGGTCGCAGTGCAGCCGCAAGCCCGCAAATTATCTATAGCTTCGCCGGAGACAAGGACGGCGCGTACCTAGATACCGATCTGGTGATCGACAACAGCGGGAATCTTTACGGCACGTCCGTGCAGGGCGGAGATTTTGCTTCTGGCACAGTATGGGAATTGTCGCCTACCTCCACCGGTTGGGTTCACAAAGTGCTGTACAGCTTTAGGGGTGGCGCCGACGGCGGAGAGCCTTACAAGGGCGCGACTCTCGATGCTCAGGGAAATCTCTACGGGACCGCCGTTACGGGCGGGGCTGGATCGTGCGAAGGTGGCTGCGGTGTGATATGGAAGCTGACCCGCACGGGCTCCACATGGACGCAAAGTGTAATTCACACCTTCACCGGTGGCGAAGATGGATCCGGTCCTGGGAGCGGTCTTACCCTCGGCGAGAATGGGACGTTATTTGGAATGACTCCTACGGGAGGTATCAACGGTCAAGGTGTAATTTTCCAATTAAAACTTACGACCACCGGGGTGTGGAAGTTCAAGGTCCTGCATGCGTTCACCGGCGGCGATGATGGTGGCGGAGCCTCCGCCGGCAGATTGCTCCTTTATAAGGGGATTTTTTATGGCGTCACCACAACGGGAGGCGCGAACGGAGAGGGCGTTGTTTTTCGTCTCGCCCGAACCGCTGGAGTATGGCAGTTCAGTACGCTCTACGCTTTTAAGGGCGCACCCGATGCAGGTTTTCCCTACGGCGGGTTAGCCGTTGACAACGCAGGGAATCTATATGGTACGACCTACTACTCCGGGACCAATGGGTTCGGTTCTGTCTATGAGGTTTCCCCACAACCTGATGGGACGTGGAAAGAAACCGTGGTTTACAGCTTTCAAGGCGGCACGGACGGCAGTGGATCAATCGCAAATCTCGTCTTTACCAATGCGGGCGCTATCTATGGGACTACCAGCGCAGGTGGGGCAAGCTGCGACTGCGGCACGATTTTCAAACTGACTTCTGGCGTTGCCGGACCCCGCCTAGAAAGTGTTGTCTATCGCTTCCACGGTGCGCCGGGTGGAGCCTTTGCGTACAACGGCATGGTTGGCGACGGTGCTGGAAATTTCTACGGAACCACGGTTCATGGTGGCCCATCCGATGACGGCGTCATCTATAGGCTCACCCCGTAGAAAAGCCAATCTGGCTAAATCCACCTCTCGAAGCGCGGATGTTTCAGCTAAGGACTTGAGAGGCCTAACGGAAGATACGCTCTGCAACGAATGCCGGACGTGCCAGATGCGTTCGCATCTCAGATGATTCGGGCCGTACCCGCGGCAGCCGAGTGGAGAGTGACTGTTCGACTGCTACAATCCCTCGATCACGAATCCGACGAAAAATTCGATCGTTTTCGGCCTGGTTTGCGCTTTGCTCCTCTTGCCTAAGTGCCTAGGCGCAGACACTGGTCTTGTTCCAGACTCGAAAAAAGTTTCAGCGGTCGAGTATCTCTATGCTGACGTCAGCGACGCCAACAGCATCTTGTCTGCCATCGATTCCGGCCTGCTAAGCACCTATCAGGGTAAAGACCGCGCTGCCTGGGAGCAGATTTACGGCAAGAAGCGCGCCGAACTGGCCAAGGAACTGAAAAGATTGCCCGTGTCCGGACTCTCCGACAGGGACACCAGGGCGATCGCCGCTATGCGGAAACAGATGAACACCTTCACCGGCGGCCGAGCGCATCTCGGCCCGGCGACCAAATGCCAGGACGCCGCCCGCAAAGACATTCCATACCCGGATCTCAAGTCTGCCCTGGTCGCCTGTTTCGTCGAAATCGGTAACAGCCTCAGCTTTGAGGGTGGCAAGATCAACCGGGTTTCAGCCCTCGACTTGCTTCATGAAACCTCCGACCCTGGCCGCCGCAAGGCGGTTTTCTTAGCTTTTGTTCCACTGTGGCAGGCCATCAACGGCAATAACGAGCCTGACAGTCCCTATCGCCGCATGATCGCCGGAGCCGCCGCTCAAGCGGTCAAGACCGGCTCGGAAATCGACAATGCCGCCCGTGACGTCGGCATAGATTCCGCGGAAGTCGAACGCTGGCTAGTGCAGATCCTCAATGCCTGGCGAGAATCGAGCGGCGATGCCATGGTCGAGCCCTGGGAGTTCCGTTTTCAGGCGGGAGAAGCCGATCGCATACTCGGGAAATACATCCCGCGGGAAGCCCTGCAGCCGATTAACCAGCAATACTACCGCGATCTGGGAGCCGACCTCGAGCAGATGGGAACCTTGTACGATCTTTCCCCACGCCCGGAAAAGGCAGCATTGGCTTACACGGATTTTGTCACGCATGGACGCATGCTCAACGGAGTCTGGAGGCCGACTGTGGCTCGTGTATCGGCTCCGTACGAGCGCGGCGGCCTGTTCGTATTAAATGAACTGGTACACGAGAACGGCCATGTCGTGAACATCACCGCGATTCGTAATCGTCCCGCGTTCGTGGACTGGCCAAGCGATCTCTTCGCCGAGGCTTTCGCCGATGTTCCCTCCTGGAGCACTTATGAGCCCGAATGGCAGCGTCGCTATCTAGGACATGAAGCCCAGGAGCAACTCTCCATGCGGGCGTTATATTCGGCTGTTGTTCTCGACGTGGCCTGGTCGTTATTCGAACTCCGTATGCTTCGCGCTCCTCTGACCGACCCCAACGCGCTTTGGACAGAAATCACCAGCCGCTATTTGCATATCGTGCCCCATCCAGAGCTTTCCTGGTGGGCGGTTCGAGTGCAGTTGGCGGATCTTCCCGGCTACATGGTGAATTACGGTTTGGGGGCGGTCCTTACTGCCGAGATGCGGCAACACATCTCAGAAGCTCTTGGTCCTTTTGATACGGGAGATTCCCGCTGGTATGGCTGGCTTTCCGAAGACCTGTTGCGCTACGGCTCCGAGCGTGACACGCGCACGTTGATGCAAGATTTCCTGGGCCGCCCGCTGTCGCCAAAGCCATTGCTCGATCAAATGCGCCGCTTGAAGCCGGCAACACTGCCGACAACTAGTGGTGGCCACTAGCGGCAAAAGCGGACAGATTGAACTCCGATGTCATTGAAGCTGTCGACACAGCCGTATCCCGGTTCAAGCTTAGGCCCGCTTACCCTTTCGAGAGTGCCTGGTCGGTTCGTGCCTGGTCCGCCAGTCCGCGCACGAGTTCTTTGAATACTCGTCCACGCTGTTCATAGTTCTGAAACTGGTCGAAGCTGGCGCAGGCGGGAGCGAGCAAGACGACCTCTCCAGGAGCGGCTGAGGCAGCAGCCCGTTTCACGGCTGTTTCGAGCGTGTCGGATGGAACAATTTCAGCGGCCCCTTTGATCTGCGATTCAATTTTTGCGGCGGCCGCTCCAATCGTGTACACGCGTTTGGCGCGCTGTCGCAACAGATCGTTGAGCACGGTGTAGTCGCTGCCCTTGTCCTTACCGCCGAGAATGATGTGGATATTGGCGGGGAACGACTCCAAGGCTTTGATGGTCGCGTCAACGTTGGTGGCTTTCGAGTCGTTGTAATACTCGACCCCGCGGATCGTCGCGACGTATTCCAGCCGGTGCTCCACCGCTTTGAATTCGCGCACTGACCTGGCGATCGCCTCTGGCTTGCAACCCATGAGTGCGCTGACGGTCGCGGCAGCGAGCACGTTTTCAAGATTGTGGCTGCCCTTCAGAGGGATGTCGGCGACGGCCAGTATTTCGAGCTCGCCGCGCCCATCACGGACCAAGATGCGCCCGTCGCAAACAAAGGCACCCTTTTGGACCGCCTTCTTGCGGCTGAACCAGAACACTTGGGCCTTGGTGCGGGTCGCCAGACCGGCGCAAATGTCGTCATCCGCATTCAATACGGCAAGGTCGGCGTTGCTCTGATTCTCAAAAATCCGCGCTTTGGCGTCGACATAGGCTTGCAAGCTGCCGTGCCGGTCGAGGTGGTCAGGAGTGATGTTCAGCACGACCGCAATTTTTGGGCGAAAAGTCTTGATAGTCTCCAGTTGGAAGCTGGAAACCTCCAGCACTACGATGGTGCCCTTGTCGGCATGTTCCACCAGCGAAATGGCAGGGGTGCCAATGTTCCCCCCTACAATCGCGGGAAGTCCTGATCCGGAGAGAATCTGCCCCGCCAGACTCGTGGTCGTGGTTTTACCATTCGATCCCGTGATGGCGATGATTTGTCCGGGCAGAAATTGCGCGGCCAATTCGATTTCGCCGATAACCGGTTCACCCAGATTGCGGGCCTGCACCAGAGGCGCCGCGTCGACGGGAACGCCTGGACTGACGACGATCAAGTCCTGGCCGCGGAATGTGCGCTCGCCATGGCCACCGGTTTCGACCGTGATGCCGCTGTCCAGCAGAACCGGAATCTGGCCGCGAAGTTCGCTTTCAGGCTTCGAGTCAGAGACGCTGACACGAGCGCCCCGGGCCTTGAGGAACAGCGCGGAGGCCACCCCCGATTTTCCCAAGCCAACTACCAGTACGCGTTTGCCGTTCAGGTCCACGGAGGTAGTTTATCGTTGGTTGCTGGTTCGTGGTTCTTGGTTTCCGTTCTCAGTTCTCAGTTCCCAGCGCCTGACGGCTGCATGCCCTCTTCCCCGTCTTCGAAGCCCCAGCCTAGCGCAACTTCAGCGTTGTCAGAGCAAACAGGGCGAAGACCAGGGACGCGATCCAGAAGCGCACAATAATCTTGGACTCGGACCAGCCCAACAGCTCGAAATGGTGATGCAGAGGCGCCATCTTGAAGATGCGCTTCTTGCGTAGCTTGTACGATCCCACCTGCAGGATCACGGACACAGCCTCAATGACGAAAATACCACCGATAAAGGGCAGCAGCAGTTCCTGCTTGATCATGACAGCGACGGTGCCAATCGCGCCGCCTAGTGAAAGCGATCCCACGTCGCCCATGAACACTTCCGCCGGATGGGCGTTGTACCAGAGAAAACCGATCGCGGAACCCACCATGGCGCCGCAAAAAATGGTCAGTTCTCCAACCTGCGGCATGCGTTGAAGCTCCAGGTAGCCCGCGAATACGGCGTGACCGCTGACGTAGGTTAAGACGGCGAGGGCTCCGGCGGCGATCACCGTACAGCCGATCGCCAATCCATCGAGGCCGTCGGTCAGGTTGACAGCGTTGCTGGAGCCGACAATCACGAGAATGACGAAGCCAATAAAAGGCACGAAGGCTAGCGGCCACATCTCCGGACGATTCAGCCAGCGCTCGACCACCAGGTCCGGGCGGAACTGCTTGAAGAAGGGCACAATCAGTTTCGTTGAGTACAGGTTGTGCGCCTGCATGGCGATGAGTGCAATTGCGATGCAGATACTGGTGAGAACCTGAAGGGTGAGTTTGGTGCGGCCAGTCAGTCCAAGATTGCGGCGGTGAACGGTTTTCAGATAGTCGTCGGCGAAACCAATCCCGGCAAAAGCGCAAGTGGAGAGCACGGCCGTCCAGACAAATAAGTTGCTCAGGTCGGCCCAGAGTAGCGTGGGAACGACGATGGCGATGGCAATCAGCAGGCCGCCCATGGTCGGGGTGCCCGCCTTTTTCTGATGAGCCTTGGGACCTTCTTCGCGGATGTATTGGCCGATCTGAAACTCACGCAGCCGGTTGATGACCAACGGACCTATGATGAGTCCGGTGAACAGAGCGGTGAGGCTGGCAAAGGCGGTACGGAAAGTTAGATAACGGAAAATACGAAAGGGCGGAAAATAGTGATACAGCTTCAGATACAACAGCCAATAAAGCAATGCGCCTCCGTCCCTGAATCCCGAATTACAGCTTTGCCCTTGCCGATTGCGCCTGCCAAATCTCAAGCGCTCGTTCCAGCTTCACGCCCCTGGACGCTTTCAGCAGCACGACGTCACCTGCCCGGGTCTCGCGCGCCAGCCAGTCGCCGGCTTCTTCCGGGCTAGTCACAAACTGTGCCCGTATGCCGCGCTCGCGGGCGGCATCAACAATCGCCTTCCCCAAGCCGCGAACGCCCAGGAGCACATCGATGCCGCGGCCGGCTATGTGTTCGCCGCAGCGGCGATGCAGTTCTTCTCCGCGGGGCCCTAGTTCCAACATTTCTCCGGCGACCACGATGCGGCGCTTTGCCGGCATGGACGCCAGTGCGTCGACCATGGCGTCGAGAGCTTTTGGATTCGAATTGTAACAATCGTTGATGACGGTGGTGTCGCTCAACTGGATTACCTGCCCGCGCTTGTCAGCAGGCGACAACGAACCCAGGGCTCGGACCGCCTCAGCTAACGACAATCCACGATCCAGGGCGACGGCAACCGCCGCCAGCGAGTTGTGAATGTTATGGTGGCCGACCAGCGGCAACGTGGCGTGCTCGGGATGACCTTTGACGACCACTTTGAATGTGGATCCCCGCGTGCCGTCATCTTTGATATCTTCTGCCCTGATGTTCGCAGTTGGAGAAAGACCGAATGTCAGCACCTCGCCTTGAAAATCCCGTCCAAATTGAGACACGTACTCATCATCGGCATTAAGCACTGCCGTGCCATGCGGCGGCAGGGATTCGATCAGCTCGTACTTGGCTCGGGCGATCCCAGCAACAGAATCAAAAAATTCCAGGTGCACCGGGGCAACACAAGTCACGACCCCAATTTGAGGTTCTGCAATCGCTGCCAAGGCTCTGATCTCACCGGCATGGGACATGCCCATCTCGATGACCGCGATGTCGTGCTCCGGCTCGAGCTTCAACAGCATGAGTGGCAGGCCAAAGTGGTTGTTGAAATTGCCCTCCGACTTCAGCACGCGAAACTTCGTCGAGAGCAGATGGGCTATGGCTTCTTTCGTCGTGGTTTTTCCTGCGGAACCTGTAATGCCGACAAGCGGCTTGCCCCATAGGCGGCGCACGGCAGTTGCCAGTTGCTGAAGGGCGGCAAGAGTATCATCGACAGCGATCAGCCGCCGCTGGTTGGGAAATCGATTCAGTTGATCTTGGCGGACGACCGCGGCGACCGCACCTCGATCGAGAGCGGCGGAGACGAAATCGTGCCCGTCGAGTCGTTCTCCCTGGACCGCGAAAAACAGTTCTCCGGGACGCAGACTGCGCGAATCAATGGAATACCCAGTCGCGGTCGCATCGGGAGAGAATTGTCCGCGGCCAGCAACGAACTGCGCGACCTGCGCCAACGTGAGCTTCATGGCGCCTGCCCGGTACCGCTGAAGGCGGCGGCGCTGTCGAACCCTGATTTAGCCAGAGCCTCGCGAGCCACCTGCACGTCATTGAACGGAGTTGAGCCGTCACGGGTGACTTGGACTTTTTCGTGGCCCTTTCCCGCAATCAAGACAATGTCGCCGGGCCGCGCCTGCTGAATCGCTTCGGCAACTGCCTTTCTCCGATCCGGCTCGACGATGTATTTTGTCCCGGCACGCTGTAGTCCCACCATGGCGTCGTTGATGATCGCGCGCGGATCCTCGCTGCGCGGGTTGTCGGACGTCAGCACCACAAAATCGCTCCCTCGCCCGGCTGCTTCACCCATCAGAGGTCGCTTGGCGCGGTCCCGGTCCCCGCCGCATCCGAATAATGTGATCACGCGTCCCGAAGGTCCGGCTTGTGAAACAAACTCACGAGCGAGCGCGGTAAGATTGCGGAGAGCGTCGTCGGTGTGAGCGTAATCCACGACCACCGTGAATGGCTGGCCACAGTCCACCCGCTCGAAGCGCCCAGGAACGCGACTTAAACCCGCCAATCCTTTCTCGATGGCCTGCCGCTCGCAGCCTCGCGCGTAGGCCGCTGCTGAAGCAGCGAGCATATTGTAGACATTCACTTTGCCGATAAGCGGCGACCAGACAGCAATTTTTTCTTCGGGGGTGACGAGATCGAAACGGGTGCCGTGAAGCGTGATCTGTACTTTCTCCGCGTGGAAATCTCCCGTGGCCATTCCGTAAGTAAGCACCTCGGAACGGTGCGACTTGCTGACCTTAGCCAGTTTCCTTCCCGCTTCGTCATCAATGTTCAACACTGATGAGCGGGGAGCTTCGGTCCCGCAGCCCACAAATAGAGTCTCCTTCGCCCGCAGATACTCCTCCATGCTCCCGTGGTAGTCGAGGTGGTCCCGGGTGAGATTGGTGAACAGCGCGACATCAAAGGGTATGCCGAAGACGCGTTGCTGGGCTAACGCATGCGAGGAAACTTCCATCACCGCTTCGGTGGCGCCGTCGCCCAGGGCGTCACGTAGCAGCCGATTCAGTTCCAGGGATTCGGGGGTCGTGTGCGGAGCGGGCAGGACTTTCCCGCAAATATGATATTCAATCGTACCCACTAGAGCGGTTTTCTTCCCAGCTGCGTGCAGGATCGATTCCAACAGAAACGCGGTTGTGCTTTTGCCATTAGTGCCTGTGATCCCGCTAATGGCGAGTTTCTCGGCCGGTCTACGATAGAAATTCGCGCTCAACCTGCCCAGGGCGCGGCGTCCATGCGGCACCTGGGCCCAGGCAACTTCGGCGCGCGGCTTCTCAGTGGCCGAATCTGTAACCACGGCGACGGCGCCGTTGGCGATTGCGATGTCGATGTAGCCGTTGCCATCACTGGTCTCGCCGCGCATCGCGATGAACATATATCCGGGTTTGATGCGGCGGGAATCGTAGTCCAGCCCCGTGATGCTGGGGTTCCCGCTCAGAGACAGTACCTCTGCCCCATCCAGTAATTGCTGAAATGTCATTTTGCTTGATTATGGCATAGCGAAGAAGAGGGTGGCTCAGGAGCTGAAGCCCGATCGCTGATTACGTCTGTAAGGCAGCGCTGAAGCGCCGCTCTTTCACTTTAGCTCCAGAATTTCGTTTCGGGCGGTTCAGCCTACCCCGCGAACAAACACGACACCTATCGCGATTTCCGCCCCAGCACCACGCCCCCGATCAGCCCACCGAGCGTAGAGAGCAGGATGAACGCCATCAGGTTGATAATGGTCACGATGGCCACGAACAGTGCCCAGCCTTGCTGGGATTTCATGAACTGCAGCAGACTTTCAGCTTGGGCAGCAGGATAATGCGAAGCGGATTGTTCCAGCGCCTTCATCATCACATCACGCAAGTCTGCGCCCGTATGAAAAAAAATTACGCCAGCAGACGCGATTATTGCGAAAACCCCAAACCCGATCGCACCGCTGGTTAAGCCCAGCCGTGCTCCTACCCTGGGGCTTACCCAGCCACCAAAGAGGCGGCGACGGTAAATGGCGACGCAAACAAAGCCGCCGATTAAAGTTCCGATGGCCGGGACCAGCAACGCGAATAGCGCTTCCAGCACTCCGGCCCAGATGGCAGCCGGCAATGCATGGGCCCACTGGATCGGCGCCGCGACGCCCGACATCTCCGGCCGCGCGGGTGGGCTAACACTCGCGGTTTCCGCGTTGTCGAGACTTGGGTTCGGTGCAATTTCAGAAGGCGCGGAAGATTCAACCGCAACCCGAATCTGAGGAGCACCGCATTGCTTGCAAAACGGAATGCCGTCTTCGACCGTCGCGCCGCATCGGTGGCAGGGATGTTCCACTACAACTCAACTTACAGCAGCTTGGCACACGGCGCAAATCACGGCCGGGCTTTCAGTTGCTGCAGACCGGCCCCTGAAGTGCATGTGGAACTTGTGTTCAAATTAATAACCCAGCGGCCGGCTCCTGTTATCCTGCCCGGCAATGCACTTCATTCCCGCTGCCGCATTGTTGGACGTACGCGTCCTGGCCGCCTACGTCATCTTTCTCTCCAGCTATGTCGTTTTTGCGATCGGCAAATTTCCCGGACTGAAGATCGATCGTCCGGGCGCCGCCATTGTCGGCGCGGTCGCGATGGTGGCATTCCGCATCGTGCCCCCGAGCGGGACGCTGCGCTTTATCGACTTTCCGGCAATCGTGCTGCTGTTCTCGATGATGCTGATTGTCGGCAACCTGCACCTCGCCGGCTTTTTCGAATGGAATGCCGAATTCATTCTGCGCCGTCTGCGCCCAGCTCACCTGCTGCCGGCAATTGTTTTCACCTGCGGCTTGCTTTCGGCGTTTTTTGTCAATGACATTGTTTGCCTGGTCATGGTGCCGTTTGTGCTCACCATCACACGACGTATGAATCTGGCGCCGTTGCCATACCTGCTGGCGGTGGCCACCGCGTCTAACATAGGTAGTGTCGCCACCATCACCGGCAATCCCCAGAACATGTTGATCGCTTCGTTTTCCGGAATCCAGTATCGCGATTTTCTCTTTCATCTTGGCCCTGTTGCGCTGCTTGGCTTGTTCGTGGACTGGGCAGTGCTCCATTGGTGTTTCCGGCGTGAGGAGACCGTGGCACGAACTGAGACCCAGCCAATTCATCTTCCCTCACTCGACGTCTCGCGTTTAGGGAAGCCGCTGATTGTGACCGCAGTCGTGGTCGTGGGCTTCTTCGCCGGCGTGCCGCCTGCGATGATGGCCGCACTGGGCGCCGCTGCCCTGCTGATCACGCGCACGCTGCAGCCGCACAAGCTTTACGAAGAAGTTGACTGGGGTCTGCTGGTTTTCTTCGTGGGACTATTCATCATTGTCGGGGGAGCGGAAAATGCCGGCATTGTCGCTCGCCTGCTTGGGTTCGCTCGCCACTGGAACCTGCAAAATTCGGCCTCGTTCACCATCGCGGTGGCGATTCTCAGTAACCTCGTCAGCAATGTGCCCGCGGTAATGCTGCTCAAGTCACTCGTGCCGGGATTTGTGAATGCGCATACCGCCTGGCTCTTGCTGGCGATGGCCAGCACGCTTGCAGGAAATCTGACCATCACCGGCTCCGTCGCCAACATCATCGTGGTCGAAACTGCAAAAAAGGAAACTCCTATCGCATTCTGGGATTACTTCCGTGTCGGCCTGCCGATCACAATCATTACGCTTGCCATAGGCGCCGCATGGCTTGCTTTGATTTCATGACCCCTCACTCTTTTGGATGTTGTTCGGGCGTTCGCAGGAAGAAATGCCATTTGTCGACATTGGCGGGAACGGCGACGTCAAAGAATCCCACCATCATCTCGTTGTTACTCTGATCGCCCCACTGGACGGCAGAATCAGGATCGGGATTGTGAGGATTGGCTTTTGAATTGTCATACCACGCAATGGCCTGCAACTCGGTTCCAGCCTTCAGGAATCGTGGCTGTGCCAGCCGATAACTCAGCTGCCAATAAAAATCGTAGTTCACACGCAGGAGCGTTTCCACGCTTCCGTCAGGGCCAACGAGATTGTATTCAAATTTCTTGCCCCGCAGGTGCATATGGGGGAAGAAGCTGAGAAGGATGGCGTCATTAGGCAGCGTGCCATGCACCTCGACGCGGTAATCATCCGCATGCGGCGGGATCGGCGGCCCCCCGCCGCCATTGAGCTGTAACGTAATCACTCGTTTCTGGACAGGGCTCTTGGCGAACACGATGCCAACGCTGGTCTGATCTTCGGCCGCTTTTCCATTCGTTGTGTAGTGCATTTGGAATACAAGATCCGAGCCCGCAGGAATAAATTTGGCCATCCCATCGGGCCAATTGTCTGGCGAACTCCCGGGAGCGTAGACCAGGAGCATGTCGCTGTCGGTGCGATGAGCTTCGTGGCGAAGTCTTTCATCATGAAGGCTCGACGCTGTAAAAGGCACGCCCATAGGTGCTTCGCGCAACCACGGCGACTCAGGCGGACGGATATACACGACAGCATGGTGCACGTGGGCGCGGCTGGTGGGCCTCACTTCCGACATCTGCACCCACTCGCCTTCTGTGAAATATGTTGGAACGATCTCGTACGTGTACTCCATGTCCCCTGACGCCGGGATGCTGACCGGCTTAGGCATGGCAATGACAGTGTCGGGTGGAGCGATGTTCCAGCCATCAGTCCAGTGCGGTGGCGGCGGTGCATCGCGGGGATCGCCGGCTGGTGCATGCGCCTCAGCCCACGTCGAAAGGGCTTCTATCTGCTGACTCGTGAGCGAAATGTCGTTCGAAAAGTGACCTACCGCGGGGTCGGCGAACCACGGTGGCATGATCCTTGCCTGAACTCTCTTGCGAATCTCATTGGCCCAGGGCTTCACCTGTGCGTAGGTCACCAGCGGCATGGGACCGATTTCTCCGGGCCGGTGGCAGACCTGGCAATGACTTTGCAGAATCGGCAGAACGTCACGGTAAAACGTTGGAACAGCCCGGGTCTGTGACTCTGGTTTCCAGAGCCTCAGGGCCGGAGAGAGGCCGCAGATAAAAACAGCAAAGGCAAGCAGGTTGCGCGCGGACATCTCCCCTCACCAAATTAATGGAGATCTTCGAGTTTAACTGTCCCCACACGAATTGGTTCGAGCTTTTGCGGATTCACAATTTTGTTCTCGTCATTCAGGTTGTCGAGTTGCGTATTGCCCATGAAATAGAACTCACCGTTCAAGATCGCGCCGGTAGTCGGTAAGGTTACGAATTCAGTCCTGTACTCGAGGATAACTGCCTTTGTAACCTTCAGGCCATCTGTGGAAAGACGGAACTGCGCGACCCGCGCTGATCCAATTCCGTTCTGCACCGCCACCAGGCTGCCCTCATACCAGTAAAGACCGTCGGCTTGCGCAAGGGTGTTGTGAGGACCCGGATCAACTTCTTGCGCCGACATGCTGCGGAGGTCAACTTCTAATACACCGAAAGCGTCAGCCACGTAAAGAAGGCGTCCATCCCCCGAAATCGCAATGCCATTCGGATAGTGCAAAGCACGTGAAAATGATATCCGCGCAAACGTACGCGTTCTTGAGTCAAACTGGTAGACAGCATTGGCCAGGCTGTCGGTGAGGTAAATCTTGTTTTGAACGATGACAAGATCGTTAAACAGATGTTTCCCGGGAGTCGGGGCCCCAAAGCGGTCCAGCAGTTTCCCATTGCGATCAAAATGCAGGAGCTCCGCATGCGCGCCGCTATTGCTGCAAGTGTTAGCCCAGACGCTGTGGTCCTGTGGATCAACTTTGATCCCGCACACCGGACCGAAGTCGTAATGCCCGACCTTCACGAAATCCGCGATTACGCCATGTGGGTCGATGCGCAGGATGCTTCGACGATGCAAGCTGCCCATATAGAACGTCCCGTTACCTGAATCGACGGCCAATCCTTCCGGAATGACATCCCTTTCTGGAACCACGAACGCAATCTGCGCGCGGTGTACCGGGGGGAAGATGCGATGGACGCGATCGATCAAGGCGAGGAAGTCAGAGCGCTTCTTTATGGGCTCATACTCCGGGTCGCCCGAAGGATCGAAGCCCTCATCTGCCTCGATGCATTCCTTCAGCAATGTCAGCGAGCGATCGAAATTTCCCATCCGGGCGTAATCATAAGCCAGGAAGAACAAAACCGCTGCCCGGTCGCGAATCGTGGGCAGAATCTTTTCCAGCTTTGCAATCTGCCCCGCCAAAACGGGGTTATCGCCGGACTTCGTTGCCGGGGCAACTGCACAGGGCAGCAACACCAGGAGAGAAAAGACGTAGAGCCGGCTTCTCTTGCAGGCTTTGAAGAAGCAAACTAGCCGTTGGCGATAATTCATGGACATTCAGGTATCCGTTCTTCCGTGCGCGACGGGGATGGCAACAAAGTACTCCCAACCAAGCCCCTCCTGAATAGACGGATGAATTACAGGAACGCTAGACGGCCGTGTTGACGGGGAGCAATCCAGGTGTCTAACATTCAAGTCCTCATTAGTATTTCTGCTCTACTGAGGTTCTATGACGGCCAATCGCTTTCGCCGCACCAGCATGCTGAACGTTTTCCTCGTCGGCTTTCTAATCTTCTTATCAAGCTCGATGCCCATGCGGGCGCAGGATTCGCGCCTGAAGAACGCTTACCGCTTCGAGCAGGACGGATGGACTTACGTTCACCTCGAAGGTTCGCCGTCCGATATTGGCTACCAACACGGGTACTTGCTGGCGCCGGAGATTCAGGATGCGTTCCAAGCCATCCAGCTCGACATGACGCACAGCACCAAGCGTGACTGGAATTTCTTCCGCAAGACTGCCCGCGAGATGCTTTGGCCGCATATCGACGCTGAATACCGGCAGGAGCTTGAGGGCATCGTGCAAGGGCTCAAAGCGAAAGGCGTGACCCTCGACATTTATGACCTAGTCGCCTTCAACGCCTTTGAAGAATTGCCCGGATATTACGTGCCCTGGCTGAACAAGAAGGAGAAAGCAGCGCATGCCCCGAAGCTCAGCGCCCCGGGCAATTGCAGCGCGTTCATCGCGACCGGCAGTATGACGAAAGATCACAAGATTGTCATTGCCCACAACAATTGGACGAGCTACCTGGCCGGCTCGCGTTGGGTCATCATGATGGATATTGTCCCGGAGCACGGTAACCGCATCATCATGGACGGTTTCCCGGGAGTCATTGCCAGTGACGACGACTTTGGCATTAATTCTTCCGGGCTCATGGTGACGGAAACTACCATCACCCAGTTCGAGGGCTGGAACCCGAACGGCAAGCCGGAATTCGTGCGCGCGCGCAAAGCTTTGCAATACGCCAACTCGATTGACGATTACGTCCGCATCATCAAACAAGGAAACAATGGCGGCTACGCCAACGACTGGCTGGTCGGAGACCGCAAGACCGGCGAGATCGCGTACCTGGAACTGGGGCTTAAGAATACCCCCTTGTGGCGCACCAGAGATGGCTACTTTGTGAGTTCGAATTTTGCTCGTGATCCGAAAGTAATCAAGGAAGAGACCACGTTCGATCCGCAGGACGCCTCCACTTCTCCCAATGCTCGGCATATACGCTGGGAAGAGCTGATGAAGGAGAACAAAGGCAAGATTGATGTCCCCATGGCGGAAAAGTTTCTCGGCGATCACTTTGACAGCTTCGAGAAGAAGGAGCACGCCGACGAGCGCTCACTGTGCGGCCACGCGGATGTGGCTCCCAACGGCATACCCCAATGGGAGTGGGGACCGTACTATCCCGGCGGCGCT
Source organism: Terriglobales bacterium (assembly GCA_035691825.1). GTDB lineage: Bacteria > Acidobacteriota > Terriglobia > Terriglobales > Acidobacteriaceae > Gp1-AA122. The sequence goes on from DASSIO010000328.1 coordinate 36,187, forward strand.
GTGCAGGGAAAGGCGACTGACAGCAGCATGGCCGAGAAGATGACCTTGCGAGCGCGAGCCGGGCATCCTTGTGGAGAGGATTTCATTGCCAAAGATTTCCTCCAGCAGCATCCCGACTATGATTGGGAGAAATCGGTGTTGCGCGATATGAAAGCCGGTCCTTGGACGACGTTCACTGCAGGACAGAAAAAGTAATATCGGTCGTCAGTCTTCGGTCCGCAGTCGTCAGGCATGAGCTGTCAGCAAAAACTGATCGTCATGGCCTAACCCCTTAGCTTTTACGGAGCCTCCGCTTTGCCCAGTCGGAAACGTGATGGGATGTTCCCGAGGACCGAAGGCTGAGGGCTGGTCTTCCTGACGACTGAAGACTGACGACAGACGACTAATCTTCCTGACGACTGACGACTGATACGCTTCTCTACTACATCACCGATCGCACACACTTTGCTGGCGACCCGCAGCTACAACGGGCGAGGCTTCTGGATAAGATTGCCGAAGCGGCCGAGTGTGGCGTCGATCTCGTCCAGCTTCGTGAGAAGGACCTGAACCCTCGCGAACTGGAGCAACTCGCACGAGAAGCGGTCCAGATTATACGTTCGACAGAGCCCGGCAAAGGAACGGGTCATGGAACCAGGCTGTTGATCAACTCTCGAACCGATATAGCCCTGGCCAATGGTGCTGACGGCGTGCATCTCCGCTCCGATGACGTTTCTCCCACCGACGCGCGCCGTGTGAGCCAAACTGTTCTGGACAGAGCTTCGCCCGTGAAACCGTCGACATTCCTGATTGCATCCTCCTGTCACAGCGAAGACGAGGTCCGCGCGGCGGCTGCAGAAAGTGCTGACTACGCCGTTTTTGCTCCGGTATTTGAGAAGAAGGCCGTAAGCCCTGCTGGCCTGGGCGCCCTGCAGCGCGCCTGCCGGTATGCCATTCCGGTTTTCGCGTTGGGTGGTGTCACTGTCGAGAATGCTGAGTCCTGCTTACAGGCAGGCGCGGCAGGGATTGCCGGTATTAGGTTGTTTCAGGAAAACAGGATTTCAGATGTCGTCCGCCGCCTTCGTGGAAGCCAATGAAGCAGCAACACCAGCGTTCCTGGCCATCAATGGAGATTTGCGCGGCTAACCCGCCGTAAGGCGGCAATCAGTCCTGTTGGGCCATCATCTGCATTGACCATTTCGTCTGGACGTATCTCGCGATCGATGCCCTTGCCGCTGGAAATCGCGACGATCGGGCACTTAGGGCAATACTCGTGAATGAGCTCAGCCAGTTCCTGCACGGTTTCATTGGAAAGCGTGTAGGTCAGCACGGCGATATCAAAGCCGCCCCTACGAATGGCCGCAACCGCTTCTTCGTGACTGCTTGGCGTAAGAACCTCAAATCCACGATCGCGTAAGACCTCTGCGCGATATAAGGCCAGCTCTCGAATTCGGCCAAACATCAGAACACGATTGCCATCTGTCTGCCGTCTGATCTGTCGCCGGTTTTTGAACGATTTCGAGTCCGAGTCGCTGCCGTTACCACCTTGCCCGGCAAAGCAGTTGAAGTTTCCACGCAAAGCTGTCCCGGACTGATGGACGCGGGGTTGTTCTATATTCAAAACGTGGAACATAAGGGGATAGAGTATACCGAAACGCGGGCCGGTATGGAATTTCAGCAACTCAGCAAAAACGCTGTGTTCGCTACAGGAAAGATGCCCCTATTGGGCCGGGGCCGCTGACGAGGGTGGCGCGCCTGGCGCCGCCGTGGCTTCACCCTGCTCGCCATTGACCAGATCCTTCAGTTCCTTGCTGGGTTTGAAGAAGGGGATCTTCTTCGCAGGAACCTCGACGCGATCGCCCGTTTTGGGGTTACGGCCCACCCGAGGCTTACGCTGACGCGTGCGGAAACTGCCAAAGCCGCGAATCTCGATCTTGTCGCCCACCCGCAGCGACCTCACGATGCTGTCGAAAATGGTTTCCACGATGATTTCGCTGTCTTTGCGGGTCAGTTCTGCCAGCCGGGAGACTTCGTCAATGAGATCGGCTTTGGTCATAGAATCTCTCGCTCCGTAGTTCGTGATGGCTTGTCGGGCCCGGCGCTCGGGTACAGGACTCCCATAAACTTCTCAAATTTCAGGCCTTTTGCGCAAGTTCTGATTTGGCCCTTCGGGCCAGACGGCATCGGACTACTTCCACAGATAGTAGAAGCCGACCTGCTGCTCCAGCAGTTTCTCCCGCGTAGGCAGCCACTCGGAAACGTCGCCGAACAGCAGATCAAGAACGGTTTTGCGGTCCCTTTGGGTGCGCACCAGGGTCGGTTCGCCGTGGATGCCTACCGCCTTGGCAGTGTCTTTGACGGCAGCATCAAAGTCGGCAACCTGGTCGATCATCTTCATGGCTAACGCCTGCTGGCCGGTCCATACCTTCCCGTTCGCGATCGCGCGAATTTCGTCCACTTTCATCTTCCGGCCGTCGGCCACCGCGCGGATGAATTGCCCGTGCATGTTATCGATCAGCGATTGCAGGTACTCCTTCTCTGCCGGAGTCATTTCCCGTGCCGGGTTTCCGGTGTCCTTGAACTCGCCCGCCTTCATCGTGATCGACTTCAGTTTGGCCCACTTCAGCAAGTCCTCGTAGTTGACCCATTCGGAAATCACGCCAATCGACCCAACGATGCTGCCCTCATCGGCATAGATCTTGTTGGTTGCGGACGCGACGTAATAGGCGCCGCTGGCTCCAACCGTCTCGATCGCAGCCACGATGCGCTTCTTCTTCTCGTCCCGAATGCGCTTCACGGCGCGGTAGATTTCCTCCGAGGCCGCAACCCCGCCTCCCGGCGAGTTCACGTGGAGGATGATGGCTTTGATCGAATCGTCGTCGTCGTACTTCTTGAGCTGGTCAACCACAGTTTTAGGTGTGAGGATGACTCCTTCCAGGTCGACGACGGCGATCTTGTCGCCAAAGGAACTCGCAAATGAGCTCTGCTCGCCGCTGCGCAACGTGATGTACACCAGCGTGAATACCGCGAGCACGAAGAGGAAGAAGGCTCCGCCTCCAATCACGATCCATAGCAGGACGCGGGAGCCTTTATTGTCTGCCATTGGGCTATCTCAGAAAAAAGCAGTGTAGCACCAAGTCAGCTACGAGCTTCTGGCTTTTAGCTCTTAGTTCTTGGGCGATCGGTCAGGCACGATCACCGTGATCGCTTTATCCGCGACGGTGACCTCGATTGGAGTGCGGCAGACGTATTCGCCATCCGCGTAGACATCGACAGGTATTTCCGTATCCACGCGCACTCGCGTGGCCTGAAAGTAGTCGACCTGCGGGATCGTCGTGTGGCGTCCGAAATAAACGGTCGGGAAAAGAGAAAACAGCTTCAGCTTGTTGATGTCTTTCACCAGGCAGACGTCGAGACGCCCATCATCAAGCTTGGCCTCAGGCGCGATGCGCATTCCACCGCCATATTGCGGGGCGTTGGCGAAAGCCGCGAGGAAGGTCGGCTGCGAGTACCGGGGTACGAGCTTCCCCCGGCAATTATTTTCTGGAACTTGAATGGTCAGCTCGCGGGGCTTGAACTTACGGAGAGCGCCGGGAAGGGTGAGGGCATAGCCTCCGTGGCCGCGCACCCAGCGAGGCAGA
>DASSIO010000329.1:0-28926 GCA_035691825.1 Terriglobales bacterium
TGGATAGACGCTGTCCGGCGCTGGCGTGACGCAAAAAATAAATAATCATCGGCGGTTACATCTCCTTGCCCGCAGGCACTCGACGTTTGGAGCCTAAGGGTTTTCTTGGCATAGCGTCGAGTGAAGCTTTGCCTTCCGCCAGGGCAATCAGAAACTCCTGGGCGTTAAATGCGGCGTATTTTGATCTACTCTTCGGCCCAGTCTGCCGAAAGGCGCGGTGGTACTCGCCATTATTCTCGAGTACTCGCGCCTTGGCGGTGTCTGCCAGATAGGCCTCGAGAATCTCCTGCCGGATGCGTTCCCGCAAGAGCTCGTCCTGGATAGGGACCAGCACCTCGACGCGTTCATAGAGATTGCGCGGCATCCAGTCGGCGCTGCCCGTGTAGAGCTCTTCCTCGCCGCCATTCAAGAAATAAAAAATTCGGCTGTGCTCAAGAAACCTACCTACAATGCTGCGCACGCGAATGCGGTCGCTCACGCCTCGAATGCCGGGGCGAAGAGCGCAAATGCCTCGCACAATCAGATCGATTTCCACTCCCGCCTGAGAGGCACGGTACAGGGCGAGAATCACGTTCTTATCGAGCAGCGCGTTCATCTTCGCAATGATGCGCGCCGGACGCCCTTGCCGGGCATGTTCAGCCTCACGGTCGATGAGGCTCAAGCATCTTTCAGCCAGGTTGATGGGTGACACCAGCAAAGGATCGTAAGTCGAGTGCTCCGCGTAAGCCGTCAGGAAGCTGAACACATCATGCACGGCCCCCGTAACCTCAGGATTGGCGGTGAGCAGGCTCAGGTCGGTATAGATGCGGGCTGTCGTGGAATTATAGTTGCCGGTGCCGATGTGGCAGTATCGACGCGTCACGCCGTCGGGATCACGCCGCACCAGCAGCGACAACTTGCAATGCGTCTTCAGTCCCACCAGGCCGTGAAAAACCTGCACCCCAGCGTCTTCCAGGTCCCGTGCCCAGCGAATGTTCGAAGCCTCGTCGAATCGCGCCTTCAGTTCGACGACGGCGGTCACCTCTTTACGGCTGGCAGCCGAGATCAGTGCGGGAACTATTAGCGAGTGCTCGCTGGTCCGGTACAACGTCTGCTTCATGGAGAGAACGCGAGGGTCCTCTGCCGCACTCTCGATGAATGAGACCACCGCATCATAGGAATCGAATGGGTGATGCAGGAGAATATCGTGGCTGCGCAACTCCTCGAACAGGTCCTTCGATTTGGCGGTTAGGCGTAGCTCGCGCGGCACGAACGTTTTGTACTTCAACTCGGGATGTTCGACCTGTTCATAGATGTTGAAGAGCCTCGAGAGATTGACTGGACCGTCTGTAGCGAACACCTGCCAGGGCTCTAACTCGAAATTCGTGCGCAGGCGCTCGACAATCTCCGGATCGGCGTCGGCTTCGATCTCCATGCGCACGGCATCGCCTTTGCGACGATTGTGTAATTCGGTGCGAACCGATTCGAGCAGGTTACGCGATTCCTCTTCCTGCAGGTACAAGTTACTGTTTCGCGTGACTCGGAAGGCGGCCGCAGAAAGAATGTCGTAGCCGTGATACATGCGGGAGGCATGAAAGGCCACCAGGTCAGCGAGGAAGATGAAGTCATCGGTGCCTTCCGATGGCAGTCGTACCAGACGCGGTAGAGCCCTTGGCACCGTGACCACGCCTGTGTATGTCATCGATGCCCGCCGCCTCCGCTTGAGCAACAGCCCCAGGCACAACGCTTTGTTGATGACCCGCGGAAAAGGGTGAGCAGGGTCCACGGTAATGGGCGTGAGCAAAGGATCCAGTTCCCTCTCGCAATATTCCTCTACAAACGAGCGGGCCGAGGGGCCGAGTTCATGCAGTCCGAGGACACGAATTCCATGCTCCGCCATTTCTGGACGCAGGCGCTCATTCCAGCAGCGATATTGATCGTTCACCAGCTCATGGGTATAGCGGGCAATTAAATCCCGCTCTTCCATCAGCGTGAGCCCATCCGGGCCCGCCTCGTTGTAGCCATCTTCGATCTGCTGCGCTAGTCCGGCTACACGCACCTCAAAGAATTCGTCCAGGTTACTGGCAGTGATGGAAAGGAATTTCAGACGCTCAAGCAGAGGATTGCTGGTATCTTCCGCCTCCTCCAGTACCCGACGATTGAAGTCAAGCCAGGAGGACTCGCGATTGATGAAGCAAGCGGGAGTATCGAGTAAGTTGCGCGCAGCCATATGCGGTCGGGGTCTTGGAGAGGCGGCCGATTCCTCAGATTTAGATCAGCCGATCAGGTGGCTGAAGATCGGGACATTCGCAGTATAAAGCAATGCCCTATTCCCGGCCCCCAGTATCCATGCATAAGACTAAACCGTGCTGCAACAATAAATTAGGCGTCAGTATTGAACCAACGCCTTATGTAAACCTCGCCTCGCCAGTTCCCAAGCGACCTCAGTGGACCATTTTTCCGATCATGCTACGCTCCATGTCAACCAGGCTTCGCGGCAACGGTGCATAATCGAGTTGTTGGACCATCTGCTCGCCGGAACTCAGCATCCAGTGCAGGAAATCGACCATGATTTTCTGCTTGCCCGCATCCTTCCACTGCGTCGGGACCAACAAGTACGTAAAACTGGCGATGGGATATGTTCCTTTGCCAGGAGCGTTGGTGATTGAGACGCGGAAATCGCCGGGTTTGAACTTGGCTGACGATGCCGCCTGGGTAGTGGATTCGAGGCTGGCCTTAACAAAATTTCCATCCGCGTTCTGCACCAATCCAAAAGCGATTTTGTTTTGCAGCGCGTAAATCAGCTCAACATAGCCCAATGCCCCGTCCATTTGCCGTACCAGTCCGGAGACGCCCTCATTACCCTTCCCGCCGATACCGACCGGCCACTTCACCGATGTGTTGCTGCCCACCGTCGACTTCCATTCCGGGCTCACCTTGGAGAGATAGTCAGTCCATACGAATGTGGTACCGCTTCCGTCCGAACGATAGACCACCACAATGGGCTTGTCCGGCAGATTGACGCCAGGATTGACGCTGGCAATGGCCTTGTCGTTCCACTTGGTGATCTTGCCCAAGTAAATTCCAGCCAGAGCCTGAGGCGTGAACTTCAACTCGGCCGTCACGCCGGATATATGGTACGAGGGGACAACCGAGCCGAGCACGGTCGGCAGTTGTACAAACGAAACAGGTATTTGCTTCACCTGCTCGTCGTTTAAGGGCATATCGCTGGCGCCGAAGTCCACCGTGCCCGCCTTCAATTGATTGATGCCGCCGCCGCTCCCGATCGATTGATAATTGAACTGAACGTCCGAGTGCGCCTTGTGGTACTCGCTGAACCACTTGGAATAAATGGGATAAGGAAACGTCGCCCCTGCTCCGTTCAGCGTAGTTTGTGCAACGCCGGGTACCGCCGCAAAAACCGACAGCAGCAGCGCCACTTTTATGATCACCCGAGTCCTCCTGTTATGAGTTGACATCTCGGTTCTATTGCCCGCTTGTTACAGGAGTGTTACAGAGGGGTGAATTTCTAATGAATTGGCCGCAACCGATGAACCGCAATGCACAACAGCCACCGGTCAGCTGAAGCCAAAGTTGTGCGGCGCGGTCGATTATGATGGGTCGCGAATGACCTCACGACGGCCTACGATTGGCGTTTTCGATTCGGGCTTTGGCGGCCTGACGGTGCTCAAGGAATTGGTCGCCTCCACGCCGGAAGCGGACTACCTCTACTTTGGTGATACCGCGAGATTGCCCTACGGCTCGAAATCGGCCGAGACGGTCGCTCGTTACGCCGTGGGAGCCGCGAACTATCTCGAAGAGCATGGAGCGCAATTGCTGGTAATCGCCTGCAATACGGCAACCGCTCTCGCGCTGCAAGAAATTGAGGCTGGTTCGCGGGTGCCGGTCATCGGTGTTGTGGAGCCCGGCGCTGACTGCGCTGCCATAGCCAGCAAATCGCGCAACGTAGTGGTCATCGCGACCGAAGCTACCATCAGCAGCCACGCCTATCGCAAGGCTCTGGAAAAACGTGGCCTCGAGGCGAGAGAAAGAGCCTGCCCACTCCTGGTGCCGTTCGTCGAAGAGGGGTGGATCGAACATCCGGTCACGGAACAGGTAGCGCGTATATACCTCGGGGAAGCTTTCGCCGGCGACGGCCAGCGTGCCGACGTGCTGCTGCTGGGCTGTACTCACTATCCTTTGATTAAGCCGTTGTTGCGCCGAGCCGCCCCACCTCACGTGGCAATCGTTGACTCAGCAGAATCCACCGCAAAGGCGGTCCGAGAAAAATTGCAGGTTCAACCCCTGACCTCATCGCCTGATACCGAGCGTCGAATCGCTCCCCGCTTAAAGTTTTTCGCCACCGACTCGGTGGAAAAGTTCCGCCGGCTTGGCGCGATGTTTCTTGGACACTCAGTCGACGATGTCCAGCACGTAGACCTCAAAGAATAGTTCTCGCGGAAAACGTTCGAGAACACAGGGCACGCAAAGAGAAAACGGCCGCACGCGGCGGCCGTTCATTCGAGAGAAACGCTAGTTAATAGAGGCGGAAGTCGACTTCCACGTTGATCTGCACGGAAACAGGTTTGCCGTCTTTCATGGCCGGCTCGAATTTCCAATTCTTAACGGCTTCAATTGCTTTCTCGTCGAGGCCGAGGCCAAGGCTGCGAGCGATCTTAATGTCGCGCGGACGCCCATCGGGACCGACGATCAACCACAACACGCACGTTCCCTGATACTTCGCTTTGCGAGCTTCTTCCGAGTACTCGGGATCGGGCGAGTAAATGGCCTTGGGAGCGGAGACGCCGCCACCCACGCGGAAAACTCCACCGCCTGTGCCACCACCACGTCCGGCGCCAACTCCAGGACCTTCGCCGACACCGACGCCGCCTCCCGAGCCGGAGCCGATGCCGCCGCCAAACCCCGTGCCGTTCGAAGGCGGCCCGGCAGGAATGTGCGAAGTCGGATCACCCAGAGTGGGCATGTTGTTGGCCATCGCCATGTGCACTTGCGGCGGCACAACCACGGTTGGCTCAGCCGTCAGCTTCGGATGCTCGTTGCGAACCACCATCGCCGGAGGAGTGATCTGCTGCATGTCCAGCTTCGGAAGCCGGCCCTTAGGCGCTTTCAGCAGATCTCGGTCGCCACCGCCGCCGCCGCCACCGACCTGCGTTTTGGCAGGCTTGAGCGTCGGAATATCTTCCGAGGGTGCGATCAACGTGACGGTTTCATGCGGCTTTTCGATTTGCTTCACGACCCGGCGCGCCAGGATGCTGACCCCGACAATAATCGCCAGGGCCGCCATATGCACGAACGTTGAGCCCAGGGCCCCACGGCGCGAATAGTTGTAAAAGCCCCAAATGTCGCGAACCGGTTCCGGCCTCGAAGTCAGCTGCAGGGGCGGAAGCTTCTTAGGGAAAAGGAAGTCGTCGAGATTCTTGAACAGCGACTTCCACAACGGCTGATCCAAAGTTTCCTTTGGCAGCAACAAATTGAGTTCGGGTTGGCGGGTGCCGCTTATCGGGATTTGCTGAGTTGCCATAAAATTCGACCCGAGATCTTTCTTCCTTTGCAGACGTACGAACCGTCGCCGTGCAAAGCTAAGGGATGAGCATGGCTCTTTCCAAGTTGCTTCTGCAAAATGCTGGTGTTCGTAACCTCTGCGTTACCGGTACTCTGCTGCTACCAGGTGCGGTGAGCGGCTGGGCGTTCCGGTTTTTGTTTTCCTAAGCTTAGATGCAGCAGACCACATCTTTGGTGGAAATTCTACACGCTTTTTTATCCATTCCCGAGTGTTTTTCCTGGGCCTTGTTCCTGGTTGCCTTCCGAAGGTGCAATGGACGTTAGTTTCCGCCCTCCCTATAATGAAAAAAATCAGACATTTGGAGAAAGTAAGCGAGTGCCGCTCGACTTGAAATCCAGCATCAATCTGCCCGAAACCAAGTTCCCAATGAAGGCCAACCTGCCTCAAAACGAGCCCAAAACCTTGGCTCGCTGGGAGGAAATGGGCATTTACGAGCGCATTCGCGAGGCGCGAAAAGGCGCCCCGGTTTACGTGCTTCACGACGGGCCCCCGTATGCCAATGGGCCCATCCACCTGGGTACCGCCATGAACAAGACCCTCAAGGATTTCGTGGTCAAGTCCAAGACCATGGCGGGTTTTGACTCGCCCTATGTGCCAGGCTGGGACTGCCACGGCCTCCCGATCGAGATCAAAATCGATCAGCAACTGGGCGGCAAAAAACTTCAGATGAAGCCGCTCGACGTGCGGCTCGCATGCCGCAAGTACGCGGAGAAATTTCTCGACCTGCAGCGCTCGCAGTTCAAACGCATGGGCGTTTTTGCCCGCTGGGACCGTCCTTATTCCACGATGACTCCGGAGTACGAGTCGGTCATTTTGGAGATTTTCTTCACATTTTTTGAAAACCAATTCGTTTACAAAGGCTTGCGATCGACTTACTGGTGCATTCACGATCAGACAGCGTTGGCGGAAGCTGAGGTCGAGTACGAAACTCATCACAGCCCGACCGTGTGGGTGAAGTATCGCTTGCAGTCGGATCCGCGCACCATCAACACCGAACTGGCTGAACGCCGAATTCACGGCGATAAGCCAATCTCGACGATTATCTGGACCACCACACCATGGACCCTGCCTGCCTCAATGGCGGTCGCATTTCATCCGGATGAGGAATACGTCGCACTCGAAGCGGCACACGACATCTACATTGTTGCCGAGCGGCTGTCGAAAGCCACGGCGGAGAAGTGCGGTTTTCCCGATGCTCCGGTCATTGCGCGATTTCCCGGTAAAGCTCTAGAGAACACCTGGTTCTATCACCCGTTCTTGCCGTGGGAACGCCGCAAGATCCTCGGAGTTTTGGCCGATTACGTGACGATGGATACCGGAACGGGTGTAGTTCATACCGCTCCTGCTCACGGCGCGGAAGACTTTCAGACTGGGCAAAAATACAAGCTGGATACTACCTGCGATGTCGACTCTGCAGGAATCATCCACAATGGCTTGCCCGAGTATGAGGGCAAGAAGGTTTTCGATGCGAATAAGCCGATTATCGAGTTGCTGAAAGCACGCGGCGTGCTGCTGCATACGGAAACTTTGGAGCACTCCTACCCGCACTGCTGGCGTTGCCATAATCCCGTCATCTTTCGGGCCACAGAACAGTGGTTCATCTCCATGGAAACGCCGATGAAGGGCGGAACTCTCCGCAGCCGCACGCTGGATGAAATCAAATCGGTCAAATGGGATCCGGCTTGGGGCGAAGAACGTATCTCCAACATGATCGCGACGCGCCCTGATTGGTGTGTCTCGCGGCAGCGCCTGTGGGGCGTTCCCATAGCTGTTTTTCTTTGCGAGAGCTGCGGAAAACCGTTGAACGACACCAAACTCAACAACGCTGTTGTTCAGTTTTTTGCCGAAAAAGGCGCTGACGCCTGGTACACGGAGGAAGCGAATAGGCTGGTTCCGCAAGGCACAAAGTGTCCTCATTGCGCCGGAGCGAAGTTCGACCGCGAGATGGACATCCTCGATGTCTGGTTCGAGTCCGGTTCCAGTCACGCTGCCGTCCTGGGACATGAACCGAATCTGCCCTGGCCCGCGGACGTGTACCTGGAGGGAGCCGACCAATATCGCGGCTGGTTTCACTCTTCCCTGCTCTGTGCCATCGGTTGGAAAGGGACGCCGCCATACAGGTTGGTTGTAACCCCCGGTTGGACCCTGGATGAAGACGGCCATGCCATGTCCAAGTCGCGTGGCAATGATGTCGACCCCGTCGACATCGCCAACCGTTTGGGTGCCGAGATCGTACGGCTATGGGTGGCCTCAGTCGACTTCCGCGAGGACGTCGTCGGCTCCGAGCGCATCATGCAGCGGGTCGCGGAGAATTACCGCACGATTCGCAACAACCTGTTCAAGAACGTCTTGGGAAATCTCTTTGATTTTGTGCCCGACAGGGATCGGGTCTCCTTCGATCAGATGGAGCCACTTGATCAGTACATGCTGCGGGAAACCGCTGACCTCAATGACCAGGTGCAGCAGTGGTATGCGGAATTTGCATTTCACAAAATTTATCAGCGCGTGCTGCAGTTTTGTACCACCGATCTCAGCGCTTTCTATTTCAATGTGTTGAAGGACCGCCTTTACGTGTCTGCGCCCGCGTCTCGGGCGCGGCGCTCGGCCCAGACCGCGATGTGGACGATCATTGAAACGATGGTCAGATTGCTTGCTCCCATCATGAGCTTCACCTGCGAGGAGGTCTGGCAGTATCTGCCGTCCCGCGCAAACCGGGAGGCCAGTGTCCATATCGCTCGCTTCCCCGCGGCAGCCGAGATTCTGGGAAATGCTTCCCGCCAGGATCGTCAACAAAAAGAAGATTGGACTACCTTGTTGGCGGTGCGCGACGACGTCCTCAAAGCTCTGGAGGAGGCAAGGGCGGCAAAGCTTATCGGGAAGGAACTTGAAGCTCAGGTGACCATCACCGCGCCGGAGCCCATCTATTCCGTCCTGACGCGTTACAAAGACGAGCTGAGATACATCTTTATCGTGTCGGCTGTGACGCTACGACAAGGGACGCCGGAGAACGGCACCGGCAGCATCAAGGTAGAAGTCCAGAAGGCTGATGGCAAAAAGTGCGACCGCTGCTGGAATTACTCCGTGCACGTTGGCGAAGATTCACGTTACCCGTCAGTTTGCGAACGCTGCAGCCGGGTGCTGCGGGAAATGGAAACCGGAGCGGGAGCTCAGTAATCTAATTGGTATTACCGTCCGGGCGACTGACGACAAGCTGTTTCATGGGCCGAAATCACGCAATGCGCAAATATCACTTCTTCATCGCGATGCTGGTCATCGCGCTCGACAGGCTTTCCAAAGCCGCGGTGGAAAGGAACATCCTCCTGCATGATGGGTTCAGCGTAATCCCGGGATTCTTCCGCCTTACGCATGTCGAAAACCGTGGGGCTGCTTTCGGCCTATTCGCCGATTCCCCTTCGGAATGGAAGATCGCCGGCCTAGTCCTCTTTTCCTTAATCGCTCTGATCATCGTGGCGGCGCTCCTTTGGAAGAACAGCCATGCCATGACCTCGACTGGAGTCGGTCTCGCTTTGATCCTGGGCGGTGCTGTAGGAAATTTGTGGGACCGCCTGGTCAGCGGACACGTGGTTGATTTCTTGCTCTTTTATATTGGGCCGTACCAGTGGCCCGCCTTCAATGTGGCGGACAGCGCTATTGTGATCGGGGCCGGACTACTGGTTCTTGAAATTCTGTTCGCCAAGACTCCCGCCCAGCAGCAGGAGAAGCTGACAGGACAGTAGTTCGTTGTCGTAAGCATCCTAGGTCTGACGAATCCAGGTATTCGCAAGAGAGCGGACCACAGGGGCGCAATTTGAGCACTGATGAGAACACGTTCGACCGGTTTTGGCAAGGTCGGGTTCAGCTTTCTCGTGAGTGATGCCGACCTGGCGCTCACTCTCGCCTAAATTGCGGCAGAGGCGGATGAAGGATCCGACAAGAGACTTCGCAATCAGGAAAATGTCCGCCGAGCCTACGAAACAATCTCCCACCTCGGGAGCAAGATCACTCTCACGGACACTCAGGAAGAACAGTTAGACGGTAAGCTCACCCAGCTTAAACTAGCGTTAAAACGTCTCGGCGAGAATGTCTGAGTCGGTCCGTAATACGCCACAAAATAATGACTCTGTGAACGAGCTGATATCGTACTGCTTCCTTCGGCGCGCCTGGGTCGCTTTACGTTCGAGGGACTCGTTATACAATCCAGGCGACACACTGCTTTAGGAGATTTATGGCTAGGAGACGTGCCAATCCCGTTGCCCCGTTGCGTCCGTATGATGTCCTCTTCCAGATGATCATCGGAAAATGGATAAGCCAGGCGGTTGGCACCATAGTCGAACTTGGCGTCCCCGACGAGCTCGCGAAGGGCGCGCGGCAATGCAAGGAAATAGCCCGCGAAGCCGGAGTGTCAGAGGACGGGCTATATCGGTTGCTGCGGGCACTCGCGAGTGTAGGCCTGTTCTCCGAAAGGGCGGATCGTCGGTTCCGACTTACTGCCATGGGACAGCTGCTTCGGAGCGATCACCCTCAGAGCCTTTCTGGGTATGCGCGTTTTACCGCCCATGACGTCACATGGCGGCCCTGGGGACAACTCAGCTACAGCGTGAAGACGGGTATGCCCGCTTTTGATCGTATCTTTGACATGCCTATTTTCGAACACTTCGCGCGAAATCCAGAGGTCGCCACGGTTTTCGATGATGCGATGACGTCAATCAGTTCTATGGAGGCGCGGGCGACGTCCAACGCATACGACTTCAAAGGAGTCGAGGTGCTGATGGATGTGGCGGGCGGACATGGACTGCTCCTGGCCACCATCCTACGCCGTCATAAAAAGCTGCGTGGTGTACTGTTCGATCTTGCCCATGTCGCGGCGGGTGCGACCGCTACGTTTACTCGCGCTGGAATTACCGGCAGAGTGCGCATCGAAAGCGGCGACTTTTTCAAAGAACTCCCATCCGGCGCAGACGCAATCATTATGAAGCACATCATTCACGACTGGGACGATGATTCGGCAACCAGGATTCTTCAAGCATGCCATCGAGCCCTCGGCAAAGGCGGCAGGGTGCTGATTGTGGATCCGGTTGTGCCCCCGAGCAACATCGCTCACTACGGCAAGCTTCTCGATCTGGAAATGCTTGTGCTTACACCGCGCGGCCGTGAGCGAACGAAAACCGAGTTCGCAAAGCTGCTCCGGGGTGCGGGGTTCCAGCTGTCGCGCATTATCCCGACTGAGAGTCCTTTGTCGATCGTTGAAGCCGTGAAGGCGTGATGCACAAACTTTGAACCTCTTTGTAGCGGACGCGCGTATGCCGTACAGCAGTCGACCGAGGTTGGCGACCTGCATTCGTCAGCGGAGCCACTTGGGCGTGGAGGATTCGTTCAGCCGGTGCGACCAACGTGCGCAAGCCTATTTTCCTCAATGACTTTTCGCCCTTTGTGATGGCTGCCAGTGTGACTGGAATCACAGCCAGCGGCATTCCTTCATTCGTAACCTTGTCTGTTGAGAGTATCCCGCTGGGAGCTCTCGCGTAGCTCGCAGTCGCGGTTTAGACCTGATGCCACGCAGACTAGGCTCGAAACTGATTCTCGCCCTTACGATCCTGATTGTGGTGATGAGTTGTGTAAGGGGATATCTCAACCTGCGCACCGAAAAGCGGCTTTTGCTGGAGACAATGGTCCTGGGTGCGGATCAGCTTTCGCGCAGCATTACGAGCGCCACCTGGCACGCCATGCTCGATGACGACCGCAAGGCGGCCTACGAGATCATGCGCGTCATTGCGGACAAACAGGGCGTAGATCGAATCCGCATGTTCAACCGCGAGGGGAGGCTCGTGTTTTCAACCGATGCCCATGAGCCGCCCGTCCCCGCCAGCCGCTCTAGCGAGGTGTGCGTGGGGTGTCATAGCAGGGGACCGATCCGAGACAAACTCACGGAACAGCAGCGTGTACGTTACGCCACGTCGCCGCAGGGGATTAAGACTATCAACATGGTGACGCCGATCTACAACGAAGCGTCCTGCAGTAGCGCGAGCTGTCATGCGCATCGAGCCTCGACCAAGGTGCTCGGCGTTGTAGATGTGGCGTTACGCCTGGATCCCGTTCAGACGCAGACGCGCGCTGTGACTCTTCAGGCGGTGCTTACAACCACGCTGACGGTGGCGATTGGAGCAGCATTCGTCATTCTGTTCACGGAGCATTTCGTAGCTAAGCCGATTCAGCAGCTAATCGAGGGCACCAAAACGGTCAGTGCCATGGAACTAGACCGGCCAATCGAAATTGCGCGCAGCAGCCAGGAACTCGACGAGTTGGTGGATTGGTTCAACGTCATGAGAGAACGATTGAAGTCCGCTGTTGCCGAGCTTAACAAGATGCAAGAAACACTGGAGAACAAGGTTGAGGAACGCACAGGACAGCTGCAAGCAGCTCAACGCAAACTTGTGCAAACCGATCGTCTTGCATCTCTGGGACAACTCGCGGCGAGCGTCGCCCACGAAATCAATAACCCCGTTTCTGGCGTGCTCAACCTTTCCATGCTGCTCGAGCGCTTGATGGCCGCTGGACAGTACCCCCCCGGACGCGAAGCCGAATTCCGCAAGTACCTTGGCCTGATTTCTTCAGAAACGGCACGGGTAGGCCGTGTAGTTTCCGACTTGCTCGCGTTTTCCCGCAGTTCTAAGCCGCGGCGTGCGCCTGCAGATCTGAACAAGCTCGTTCGCACGACCCTCAGTTTGACTGGACACAAACTTAAGCTGGTCAACGCTGAGACGGTTCTCCAATTACAGGATGATCTTCCGCCGGTCGAGTGCGACGCCTCTCAAATACAGCAGGTCATCCTCAACCTGGTGTTGAACGGCGCCCAGGCCATGCAGTCGAACGGCGGCGGAACACTTACAATCCGCAGCCGTTTATTAGCGGATGCAGAAAATGTAGAACTTTGCGTTCAGGATACCGGTGAAGGCATTTCTCCGGAAAATCTGCCCAAGATTTTCGACCCCTTCTTTACCACTAAGGCGGAAGGAAAGGGGGTGGGACTTGGGCTGGCCGTGCTGTACGGGATCGTCAAAGCTCACGACGGCGAAGTCGAAGTTAAGAGCAAGCGCAATGAAGGCACAACCTTCACAGTCAGCCTTCCACTGAAATCAGGAGGCGGAGTTCCCCAGTCGGAGGAAATGCAGGTTCAGGTAGTGTAATGCGCTTTATGCAATTGTCGCAGGTGCTGTGGGCGTTGCGGACACGCAAGGAGCAGTTTGTTTTACGCTAGGAGAACATGAAGAAAAATTGGCCAATCCTGGTCGTGGATGACGAAGAAGTGATGTGCGAATCACTGGCTGCGTGGTTGCGGGAGGATGGCTACCGTGTCGATACCGCCCCCGATGGCCAAAGGGCTTTGCAACTTGCGAAGGCAACAGACTACGTGATCTGCTTCATCGATCTTAAGATGCCAGGCGGCATGGATGGTATAGAAACGATGATGGAGGTCCGCCGGATTCGACCGGAGGCCTCGGTCATTATCATCACTGCATACGCGACCGTCGACACCGCCATTCAAGCCATGAAGGAGGGCGCACAGGAATACATCGTGAAACCATGCAATCCGCAGGAAATCTCTATGCTGGTTTCGCGCATTATGAAGTTCAAGAAGTTAGAAAGCGAGAATGCCATATTACGGAAGAAGCTCAGCCGCCAATATCGCCATCATGACATCATCACCAAGAACCCGCGGATGGAAGAGATACTTGCGCTCACCCAGGAAATCGCCAGTCTTCGCAGCACGGTTCTTATTCGTGGCGAGAGCGGCACGGGCAAGGAACTGGTGGCACGGGCCATTCACTTCTCCGGTAACCGCTCAGAAAAACCGTTCATTGTGGTGAGCTGCGCTGCCTTGACCGAGACTCTACTGGAGAGCGAGTTGTTTGGTTATGAAAAAGGCGCTTTCACCGGCGCCAATGGGCAGGCGAAGGGCAAGTTTGAACTGGCGGATGCGGGAACAATCTTCCTCGATGAAATCGGTGACGTATCCCCTAAGCTGCAGGCGGATCTCTTGCGGGTGCTGCAGGAGCGCCGCTTCTACAGAGTCGGTGGAAACCAGGAAGTGCAGGTCGATGTGCGCATCATCGCAGCGACCAACAAGAATCTGGCGGGAGAAGTTCAGCAGGGCAATTTCCGCGAAGATTTGTTTTACCGTCTCAACGTCATCGAGATTCGCCTGCCCGCGCTGCGCGAGCGCCGCGAAGACGTTCCCTTGCTCGCGGACCACTTCCTGCAGCGTATCTCCTCCGAGCTAGGTAAGGACGTCGGCGGCATCTCAGCCCCTGCGATGAGGGTGCTCTTGAGTTACGACTGGCCGGGGAATGTGCGCGAATTAGAGAATGTCATCGAGCGCGCGATTGTTACCTGCCATAACGGCATGCTGGATGAACCGGACTTTTCGTGGCTTCCCCGGCAAGCGCCTGCGACACAGGACTGGCAAATTCCGGATCTTCCCCTCGATGAACTGGAACGGCGCGCAATCATTTCCGCACTGGAGCGAAAACACGGCAGCGTCAAGCTGGCATCAGCCGCGTTGGGGATTGATCGCTCGACCCTCTATGACAAACTGAAGCGCTACGCAATCGTGCATTAGGAAGCCCCGCGCGCGGTGATTCGTCACGGTTGGAGAAACGTGCCTGCCAGCACCGTTTCCCAATCAGCTTCGGGAGCAGCATTCATCAGATCGCGAACCAAAACCCCGCCGTCGGCCAGACTGGCCGCGAAGCCAGGACTCCTTAGTTGCAGCTGCAATCGTTCCAGTTCTCTATAGAGCCACGACTGGACTTCCCGGCCGTGAAGAAGGTGACGCAGCGTGGCTGGGTTGCGGAGATCCAGTCGCGGGCGAATCTTCAGGTACCATCCTTCTTTGGGGCCTCCCCGCGCCACGACGGTTCCTTCGAGGGGTGCTCGAATCGAAATCCGGTTTCCGTTCTTTTCCATGCGCCAGGCAATCCCATTCAGATCGAGCTCACTTCCAGTCTCGGGCATATTGATGCAGTCCGGCGTGCCGATCAGATTTTCCGCCAATTCATCGAGGCCGATTGCCACGCTGCCATCTTCCTGCGGCTCCACCCATGTATGGCCCCGGTGATAGAAGCGCTCGCTTGAGTAATTGATCCCGAGATCGTGTGCTATTCCGGTGGCCGGCAAAACTGCAAAGCGGGGATATTTGTCGCAATGGCGGCAATCGAAGGCGTTGTCGCAGGTTCGCGAAATGACCCTTCCCGCAAGTTCATGTCGGCAACGGCGTTCAGATTTTGAAAGCTCGGCAAAGTTGGATCTCCAGCAGATCTCAGCGGCTGAGTGTTGTTGCAGATCATGAGCCGCACGCAGTACCGCGAACGCGACCGTACTCATAATAGTCACCACAACCGCGAAGAACAGGGAAAGAAAGACAACGTGGCTAACGGTCCAACGAAATCCGTCAGTCCATGGCAGCATGACTTCGGTCTCCCTTGCTTTCCCTGAAAAGCGGCAGGTAACGATAGGACAGAGAATACACAATCACGCCGTAGGCGATAACCCCAGCGAAACTTGCCACCTCCTGCCAGCTTGGCGTGTATTTCAAAAACGCATCGAACGTCAACGTGGGTAATGCCAGCGTCTGTATCGTAAGGCGGAACCGGTTCAGCACAACACCGGCACAAGCCAATCCGGCCCCACTCAGAAGCCATGCGCGCCGCGCCCTCGTTCGGTGATAACTCAGCAGGAAAGCGGGCAGCAAGCCGAAGACCACGAGCTCCAGGAATAGAAGTGAAGTCCCAAATGGCCTATACATGTAGAACTGCCACGGATCAAATCCCAAGGACGGCGACGTAATGTTCAGCCAGACCAAGGAGTCAATCGCCTTCGCGCCGACATAGATGCCGAGCAGGACTCCGGAAATAAGTGCCAGCCGTTGGAAGAGTTCGGCCGGCACAAGCCGCTTGCCTGTCACCTTTTCCGCGGCGGCGGTAATCAGAATCAAAAAGCTCGGCCCCGATGCAATCGCCGACAGGATGAAAAGGAAGAACGTGGAAGGCCATATGAACAACCCTTGTCGGAAGGCGAACGGCCGGCCTCGCAAGACTCCATAAAGCCCGCCAAGCGATCCCTGGTGAAAGAACGAAAGGAACGCCCCCACTCCAGCCAATACGGGCATTAATTTATGCAGCTGATGTTCGAAAACTAGAAATGACGGCAGCTTCCTTACTTGTCGGTTTCGCAGCAGGATGCCGACGTATTCGATGCCCAGCACTAGCAAATAGCATGAAATGCAAAATGTGACCTCGGTGAGCATCGAGTGCGTATTCGGGTACCAGAATGTAAACCAGGCCCGCAACGGCTGCCCAACATCGATCATAAGGATGGCAACGGCGCCGCTGTAACAGATGAAGCCGACAATTACGGCGGTGTTGAGGATGGGTTGCAGATCGGCACGCTTCAGAAGATAAACAAGAAAACCCGTAAAGAAGGCGCCGGCGCCCAACGCGATGATCGAGAGGTCAAGAAAAATCCACAGACCGAACGCGAAACGATTGTCCATGTTGGTCTGATTCAGACCGTAGTACAGGCACAGCCCCGCCGCATAGATTCCCGCCGCCAGCACAACTGCCCAGGGAGCCAGCCACAGCAGGAACTTCGGCAGCGATGCTCGCTCGGCGCCTCGCTCGATCCAGGCTCGGTCAGTCAAAACCGTGCTAGCCACGTTTCACCTGCACCTCTGATCTCGACTCTTTCAGAGCCTTCACCCACGCGTTCTTCGATTTGTAGTAAACCTTTGGCTCGGTTCCGATCCGTTCCAGGAGTCGGAATGCGTCAGAGGAATGGGCAGCTTGAGAGACGGGATCATTCTTGTCGGCCAAATTGCCGAATTCAATTGCACTGGTCGGGCAAGCCTCCACACAGGCGGGAACATACTCGGTAGGGTCAATCTGTCGCATTCCTTTGGCAGCTGCCTTTTCCTGGGCCGAGTGCAGCCGTGCATGACATAAATTGCACTTCTCCACGACACCCCGCATGCGCACCGCGACTCCCGGATTCAGACTCTTCTCCATTCCTTGTGGCCATGCGGGATCCCACCAATTGAAGTAGCGGGCATGGTAGGGGCACGCCGTCATGCAGTAGCGGCACCCCAGGCAGCGCTGTGACATCTGCATCACGATGCCGGTGCCTTCATCTACTTCAACAGCTTGTTGCGGACACACGGTTACGCATGGAGTTTCATGTTCGCAATGCATGCACAAGATAGGAATAAATGCCTCGCGGCGCTCTCGTCCCTCCATGTCATTTGAGATCCTGTGCACCATCATTGGGGTGATTCCGGTGCGCGGAGTTGCCTGCGGAAGTGGCGGCACGTTGTTCTCAGCGGCGCACGCCACCATGCACGCTCCGCAACCCGTACAGCGGTCCAAATCGATCACCATGCCGTAGCGGGTCACGCATTCCTCCTTTTCGTCGTCTCGCGCAAGCTCGACTCTTCGTAGAGTTTTGAGGCTAAAGGAGGCAACACAGGCGCCTGCCAGTTTGCCCAGAATTTGACAGGCCGGCCCGCCGGGGGCGTCGCTTCCGGCCATTCGCTCAGCTTGCACTGGAAACCGGCCGCTGGCTGCGGCTCGCCCGTCCAAACTGCGCCATTGCGGAACTGCTCTTCGAGTTCCTGAACGGATGCAATCTTGGCGAGTGGCACATTCTCCTTACCTCGTAAGAGTCCCGCACGTTGTCTAAAAAGATCTTTGCACCGGGTTTGAATGACGGTTTCAACCGCGACGAGGCCGGGATCGGCGCTCCGCAGGAACTCGGCCGTGCTCTGCACTTCAGTAGGCACTTTGACCAGTGCCGGAGTTATGGCGTACGTCTCAATGGCTGATGTAGGCGCGCTGGGTATGTCGGTCAGGTCTTCCAGAAAGCCTGGCGCGGGCAGCAGCCAGTCCGCTTTTGCCGATCCTCCGTCCCATGCCGCGAAACGGAAAATCTCGGCCTCAGTCTGCGGAACAAAATCCCAAGGCACGCTGTAGTCAATCACGACTGCACGCACATTATGGAGTTCGGCTCCGGCGGGCACGTGCGACTTCATGTGTTTTGACCTCTGCACAATGCCGCCCCGTGCGCCCACGGCTCCTAGAAGAACATTCAATGCCGCAATGCCCGGATTGTCATCGTTCGCGATCGCCAGCACGGGCGGACGGTCAACGATCAAACGCGTTAAATCACGGATTCCATTGGTACTGATCCCCGACTGCTCAGCACTTTGCGCAAGCGTGGAGGTCGGCATGGGACCACGTGCGTTGACAAGCCGCTCTTCAAGGAGGACGCGCGCAATCCCTGCCGCGAGTGCCGTGTCGCCGCCGGGATGAATGGCTACCCATTGCCATGCTCGCGCCGCAGTGCGAGACAACGACGGCTCGACCTGAATCAGCCGCAGTTCGGGGTCTGACTTGCCCGCGCCTTGCTCTGCCCAGAGCCGAGTGAAACGTCCGGGAGTGCCCCAAGCGTCCAGCATCGGTGCGCCAAAGCTTACGATTGTGCGTGCGCTCTCAAGGTCGTAGCCCAATGCCGCTGCGGGGACTCCACTCCAGGTCTCATAGGGCGTCAAGGCCTGAGTCTCTGGTCCAGCTACTACGTGATAGGCGCCGCCCTGCTTTTGGACAAACGCCTCAAAGACAGACGAAGCAGCACGTCCTGGGTATCCGTCGAGCAGGAGAATAGGTCCCTCAGCGCATGCTTTGGCAAAAGCTGCACGGGCTTGTTCCCAAGACGAAGTCTCCCCGCGCTGTCGCACGGTCCGCAACCGCTGCGGATGCCAGATCAATTGGTGAGCCCCGAAGCCGAGCGGACACAGCGCTCCACGGCTGATCGGATGATTGGGTACGCCCGCTACTCCCACCGGCCAACCTCCGGCCATTCGCAGCCGCATGCCACATCCATTCGGACATAGAGTGCAGGATGACTGTTTGACGTCGACGGGCAAGTGCGTCGGCTGTGGGATCCACGGCCAGTTCTGCGTCCACCGCGATGTGTCACTCAACAGCCTCCACGGCACTGGAGTAAACGCAAGGCCTGCTGCTGCCCCCGCGCTCCAGACCAACAAATCTCGCCGCGTGACCTTCATAATGTCCTTCAGCGATGGCAGCCAAGGCAGCCGACTTGGACGTGGTGCCTGCGATGGCAATCCTCGCAGTCGGTCATTTGCATGCCCTCATGCTGTCCAAGGCGAATGCGAAAAATCGAACGACCCCCGATGTCCCTGCTGTATCTGCTGATTCGGTCCTGTTCGTAGACTCGCACCTCGTCGGACTGACCATAGGTGGAATGGCAATCAGCACAAGCCAGGCGACCCCTCTGAGTGTGGATCGCATGCGAAAACCAGACGTTCGCCGGCTCTTTCGCGTAGATCAGCCATGGCACTTCTTGTCCCGTCTTGACGTAGTTGTTGACCAGAATGGCTTCGTCTTCACTCGCGCCGATCCTCTCCGAGTGGCAGGATGTACAGGTTTCTAACAAGGGAGTACCTGCGAACGCGCCGTCGCTCCGCAGAACGTGGCACTGACTGCATTCAGTGAAACCTGATTTTTCTGCGTGAGTCTTGTGATGAAACGCTAGCGGCTGCTTTTGTCGCACATAGAGTGCGCGTGGAAAGGCTAACCATCCTGCCATTAGAGCGACAACGAAACCAATTCCGAAAACGAAACTATTCCGCGCCACGTCGTCTCCCTGCGAACCGCTCACTATCGCCAAAGAAATCCTGGAATAAGCGGAGCAAATCCCGCTTGGATAACAGGCGAGCAACTCCACGATGGGGCAAGCCGCCATCGCACCCAGGCGCGTGCATCTCGCGCATTTCGCGCGCCAACCGCTCCCGCTCGCCGCTTTGCCACGCCGCAGCTTGCGCGCCGCAGAGGAGGGCGGCTCGCGTCACCCCTGGTAACTCCTGGCCTTCAAACAACCACCCCACGCCGTAAGGATCGGCAGTTATTCTGCCCGGATCACTGCGCGCGCGGTTGTTTACTTTCTGAATTGTCATTGCATTGGGAAAGTGCATGGGCCATTCGAGCCCGTGAATCGTTAGGGTGAAGGCTGGGCAATCGATGCCCTGAGCGGGTGCGAATGCAACCGCATCTACCTTTCCGATTACATCAGCGAGAAAACTGTCAATGCCAATATGGCAAAGGCCCACTCCATCTATCTCGAGCCAAAGATGATTTGGCGCATACCGGAGGTCTGCAGAGGCAGTTGTGCCCTGAGGTTGTGCGTGTGCGAGATACGAGTCACAATGGCGATGCCTGCCATTAGCACAACTCGAAAGTTGTGAATCAGTGAAAGGAACCAGCTTCGTGATCGAAGATGCGCCGCAATACTGAACCCGAACTTCCTCCAGGTGTGGGCAGCGATCTTGTTGGATCGAATCCTTAGAAGCGAATTCGCATAGCTGGAACTTCGGGGAGGTGCAGAGTCCGCCTCCCGCTACGCCTGGTCCGTCGAGGATCAGTTTGCGAACCGGCGCTGCGTGGCAGTACTGCGCTTGTCCCTCAGCAAGAAATGGGCACGCCATAAACCAATCCGTCATTGCGTTTTGTGGTCAGGATCACGACCCCAATGCTTGAGCTTCTTGCCAACATTTGCCACAGTCCGCTCCAGCTCCGGTAGCGATGTACGGAGTGCCTCTTCACGCAAAAGCGCTGACACTTCCTCGTCGAGATTTTGCAGCTCTCCAGCATGCCGCAACCTTCTTTCCCGCAACTCCCCGACGATAGCGACGCAAACCGTAAGTCCAGCAAGAACCACCACTGCGGCCATGGCAAAGTTCATCATTTGGAGCCAGTACGTCCAATCGGGCCCGCTCATTTGAGAGACCTCCTTGCCGCGTGTGGTACAGCCATTACAAACGAAGGCAATTCGCGTGCCGCCCGCAAGTTCAAGGTTTTCAACGAACGTGCTTGAGTAAATGTCGGGATTGCCAACACCACAGTTGCTTTTCCCGACGATGTGCGGTGGGATGAGGCGTGCGCAGTTCCGGCAATCATCGCCTGACCCAGGCCAGCAACCTGCACCGTGCTGCAACGGGAGTGGCCGTCCCTGATGCATGGGTGCAAGTTCAGCCGAGCCTGGCGAGGGACCTCACCTTTGATAAGCTGAACTAGTCCACCTGGCCCCGTAGCTCAGATGGATAGAGCAGCGGTTTCCTAAACCGTTGGTCGGCAGTTCGACTCTGCCCGGGGCCTCCATTAGCTTCCTATAGCCGTAGGCAACCACCGTTCCCAGACCGGGAATTGCTGCCACGTCCCTTTCAGCCCCTAAATGGTCCTTGCTCCACTACTTCCATCCATCCGCGCTTGCACCACCCAGTTCCTTTCAATCCGGAAAGCTACCAAGCCAGGGGATTGTGCGTTTCCCCCTTGCCGTCTCACGCGACACGGCTCATGATTCCCTTGGAGCCAGTTGCGTGCTATGCAGGGCCGCGGCAGTTGCCGTGCAAACTGCACACGAAAGCTTTTCCTAGGCACGCAATCGCCTGCGAGATCCTGTTTATGCCCAAGGGTGCAGAGGCGCGATCTTCCCGTGATTCCGGATACCGCTATCTGGTCGAACACGTCCCAGCGATCACCTATGTAGCCGAACCTGGCAAGCACGGCAGATGGCTCTACGTCAGCCCGCAAATCCAGGCAATTCTCGGTTTCACCCCTGAAGAATGGATGTCCAATCCGCGACTCTGGTTTGAGCACCTCCATCCAGACGACGTGGAGCGGGTACTGGTTGCCGAAGCCACTCTGAACCGGGAAGGTGATCGATACCGTCTTGACTACCGCCTGCGAGCCAGCAATCAGCACTATGTTTGGTTCCGCGATGATGCCACTTACGGCCGGGAGCGCGATACCAGCAAATTCGTAATTCGCGGCCTGTTGCTGGACATCACGGAACTGAAAAATGCGGAAGAGGCGCTGCGAAGCAGCGAACATCGGCTGGAAGCGATGCTCAGCGCCGCTCCGGTTGTTCTTTTCGCATTAGACCCCGTGGGCGTGTTCACACTATCGGCAGGACGCGGGCTTCAAGATCTCGGACTTAAGGCCGGCGAGGTCGTGGGCCGATCCGTGTTCGAGGTCTACCATGATGTGCCCGAAATTTTGGCGAATGTTCGCCGGGCTCTGTCCGGAGAGGAATTTACCTCTCTGGATGAACTGCCCAGCCTCGGCAAATCATATGAGACGCGCTGGCGCCAGCTGCGTGACGGTAACGGCAAAACTTCCGGGGTTATAGCTGTTTCCAACGATATTACGGAGAGCAAGAGAGCCGAGGAAGCGCTGCGCCAGAGCGAGGAGCGCTATCGCCTTTTCATTGCCCAGAGCTTGGAGGGAATTTTTCGCTGCGAGTTCGACCAGCCAATTCCAATTCACCTTCCCGCCCTCGATCAGATGAGCATGGCCTTTCAGAAGGGCTACATCGCCGAGTGTAATGACGCTTTGGCGCGCATGTATGGCTTCGAAACGGCGCCGCAGATGATCGGCCGCCATCTGTTTGAGTTTGCTTCGCCCGTCGACCCGACTAACCAGAAATTTTCCGAGGCTTTCGTCGCCAATCACTACCGCATATCGGATTTCGAAACTCGGCAACTGGACACTACAGGACGGGTGCGCATTTTTCGCACCGGCATGTTGGGCATAGTCCAGGATGGATATGTGATCCGCACCTGGGGCGTGCAGTCCGATGTCACTGAACGCGCGCTGTTGCAGGAACAGTTGCGCGAGAGTCAGCAGCTCCACGCGCTCGGGCGTCTGGCCGGTGGCATTGCCCACGACTTCAATAATCTGATGAGCATCATTCTTGGTCATGCGGAACTCCTCGGCGCCGAAGCCTTGCCCGGCAAGGTGAAAAACGGGCTCTCCCAAATTCAACGCTCTGCCAGCCGGGCAGCATCGCTGACTCAACAACTACTGGCATTCAGCCGCAAGCAGGTGCTGCAGCCCAGGATCCTGGACCTGAACGAAATCGTCGCCGACGTCCAAAAAATGCTGGCCCGAGTCATTGGCGAGGATATTGAGCTGGTCACACGCCTGCATCCGTCTCTCACACCAGTGAAAGCGGATCCCACACAGATGGAACAGGTGGTGATGAATCTTGCGGTGAATGCCCGGGATGCGATGCCCCATGGCGGCACGCTGCTGATGGAGACGTGCAACTTCGATTGCAATGCCGCCTATGCCCGGCAGCACGCCGGCTTTAGGGAAGGCCGCTATGTCAAACTGACGGTCACCGATACCGGTCATGGCATGGACGCTGACACTCTGAAGCACATTTTCGAGCCTTTTTTCACCACCAAGGTGGCGGGCAAAGGCACCGGCATGGGCTTGGCTACGGTCTACGGAATCGTTTCGCAGTCGGGCGGCTGTATACAAACTTCCAGTGAGGTAGGCAAAGGAACCAGCTTCGAGGTCTATCTGCCCTCCGAAGCCGGCCCGCTCAAGCCGTTGACGGAGGAGCGCGTGGAGCGGGTCACGGGTGGATCGGAAACCATCCTGCTGGTCGAGGACGAGCGCACACTGCGCGAACTTACTCGCATCTTCCTCCACGACTTTGGATATGGTGTGCTCGAGGCCGATACCGTCCAGGAGGCCTTGAATATCGCCAACACTTTCCCACACAGCATTGACCTCCTGTTGACCGACGTAATCATGCCCGGCATGAACGGCCGTGAACTGGCGGAGAAAATTCTACTTCTCAGGCCCACTACCAAAATCGTTTACATGACTGGCTACACCGATGACGTGGTGGTCCGCCATAAGGTCCTGGAACCCGGCATTTCGCTTCTGCAAAAGCCATTTACGAAAGCGGAACTCGGCAAGAAAGTTCGCTCTGCTCTCGACACACCCTGATCGGCGAAGAATACCGTTGTTTTACCCATGCGCGTTCTCAGCTGCCCTACGCTGATGGCGTACAAGGGTTGATTCCAATCCGTGCTGTTATACTCGCTCTCTCTCGGGGGAATTATTTATGCCTGAGCTTGCGGACACGATTGCCGGCGCTGTTGCCGATCACTTCCAGATGGTTCGGGAGAGAGTTCATCAGCTTGTAGATCCACTTTCTACCGATCAGATATGGCGCCGCCCTTATCCCTATGGCAACAGCATAGGCAATCTGCTCTTGCATCTCACCGGCAATCTCAACTACTACATTGGTGCCCAGATCGCTGCCAGCGGTTATGTGCGGCACCGTGACCTCGAGTTTTCTGATCACGGCAAACCCAAAGACCAGCTGTTGCGAAGCTTCGACCAGGCGCTCGATATGGTCATTGCTACGGTGCGGCGGCAATCCGCCGAGAACTGGTCAGCCCCCTATTCTGCCGAGCGTGCAAAAGCGAACAACCGCTTCAAAATCGTGCTCGACTGCGCTGCCCACGCTTATCACCACGTCGGCCAGATTATTTATTTAGAAAAGCAGCTGACGTTGCCGGCGGCACAAAGCGCCGATTGACTGCGACTTCCGTTGACTCGACTCCCCTTCTGACATAAACTGCCCGGCTTGCTGCTTTCCTTTCCCGAAACAATCGAGGTGCAGTCATGAAACGTGTCCTGTTGGCGCTCTTGTGCGCGTCTTTCGCTCTGCCCTGTGCGGCCGATTCCAGCAAACCTTATCTCTTTCGCAAGCCGGCCATCAGTCAAACCCAAATTGCTTTCAGCTACGCCGGCGATTTGTGGATCGCGCCGCGCGAGGGAGGCGATGCCCGCCGCCTTACCACTGGCGCCGGTATGGAAACCACGCCCATGTTTTCTCCTGATGGCAGCCAGATCGCCTTCACCGGAGATTACGACGGCAACCGTGACGTATACGTCATCCCTGCTGCCGGCGGCGTTCCCAAGCGGCTCACGTTTCATCCTGGCCCGGACGAAGTGCTGGGCTGGACGCCCGATGGCAAGCGCATCCTGTTCCGTTCCAACCGTGACAGCCACGTCTCATTTGTGAGCCAGTTCTATACCGTTCCGTCGGACGGCGGATTCCCGGAGAAACTCCCTCTGCCTATGGGCGAGGAAGGTTCGTTTTCTCCCGATGGCACGCATCTGGCGTACGTGCCCAATCCCAAGTGGCAACAGGCCTGGAAGCGTTATCACGGCGGTCAAACCACTCCCATCTGGATCGTGAACCTGGCGGACTCCAGCGTGGAAGCCAAGATCCCGCGCGACAACTCCAACGACTCCAATCCCATGTGGGTGGGCGACACTATTTACTTTCTGTCTGACCGGAATGGGCCCATTAGTCTCTTCGCCTATGACACGAAATCGAAGCAAGTGACCGAAGTCGCGTCCAACCATGGGTTGGATTTCAAGTATGCTTCCGCCGGGCCGGGCGCGATCATCGTCGAGCAGTTCGGCGCTGTTCACGTTTTTGACACGACCGCGCGCCAGTTGAACGATGTCAGCATTCGTGTCGCCGGCGATCTTCCCGAGTTGCGACCCCACTTCGCCAAGGTTGATCCCAAGACAATTCACAACATCGGCTTGTCACCCACCGGAGTTCGCGCGGTGGTCGAGGCCCGCGGCGAGATTCTGACCATCCCTTCGGATAAGGGCGACGTTCGCAACCTCACCAACACCACGGGAATTGTCGAACGCGACCCGGCATGGTCGCCCAACGGAAAGTGGATCGCCTATTTTTCAGACGCCGGCGGCGAATATGGCCTGGAATTGCGTCTGCAGAACGGAATGGGCGAGCCGAAACGCATCAATCTCGGCCAGTCCTTTTACTACTCTCCCCAATGGTCTCCGGACAGCCGGAAGATCGTCTACACCGATAAGCGGCTTAATCTCTGGTATGTGGACATCAACGACGGCAAGCCTGTCAAAGTCGATGCCAACCTGTTTGAGGCTCCGGAACACTCCATGGACCCGCAGTGGTCTCCTGACAGCCGCTGGATCACCTACACGCGCTTTCTTCCTAACCACCTGCACGCCGTGTTTGTGTACTCGGTTGCCAGCGGGAAGTCCGTGCAGGTCACCGATGGCCTGAGTGATGCGCGCTATCCGAGCTTTGATGCCGGCGGCAAGTATCTGTATTTCACCGCCAGCACCGATCTTGGTCTCGGTTCCGCCTGGCTGGATATGTCGAGTCTGGCACGTCCTGTGACACGCGCTGCTTACATCGTGACCTTGACCAAGGACCAGCCTTCGCCGCTCGCTCCCGAAAGCGATGAAGAAAAAGTTGCCGAGGAAAAGAAAGAAGAAAAGACGCCTCCTGGCAAGCCCTTCGCGCAAGACAAAGCTCCAAGTAAACAGAAGGCCGCCGACAAGGAGAAGGACAAAGCTGAATCTCAGGGTGACGAAAAGTCTGACGAAGCCAAGAAAGCGCCGGTTGAAGTGAAAATTGATTTCGAAAACATCGGCCAGCGCGTGTTGGCTCTGCCGATTCCGCCGCGGAACTATGTGGCCATGAGCGCCCGCAAAACCGGAATCCTGTTCCTCGCGGAGGCGCCCCGGGTCACCTTTGATGCCGACCAGGAGAATCCCAGCCTCATCGTTCACAAATTCGATTTGAAGAAGCGCAAGGCCGACAAATTCCTGGAGGACATTGCGCAGTTCATCACCTCGGAAAATGGCGACAAGATCCTCTATCGCAAAGCCGACCAGTGGATCATCGCGTCGACCGATGAACCGCCCAAGCCCGATGCTCCGCCCAAACCGGGTGAAGGTCCGCTGAAAATGAGCGACCTCCAAGTTTACGTTGAGCCGATGGTGGCCTGGAAGCAGATGTATCGCGAAGTTTGGCGCATCGAGCGCGACTTCTTCTACGACCCGCATCATCACGGACTCGATCTGAAGGCCGCAGAAGCGAAGTATGCTCCTTATCTCGACAATCTGGGCGATCGCCAGGACCTGAACTATCTGTTCGAAGAAATGCTGGGCGAGTTAACGGTTGGCCACATGTTTGTCGGTGGCGGGGACGATCCTGTGACCAAACCGCCTGCTAAGACAGGCCTGCTCGGCGCCGATTACGTGATCGAAAACGGCCGCTATCGCTTCAGCCGCGTCATTCAGGGCGAGAACTGGAATCCCGACCTGAAGGCGCCCTTGACCGAACCCGGCGTCAATGTGCGTCAGGGCGAGTATCTGCTCGCGGTCAATGGACGTGACTTGCGCGGCTCCGACAATCTTTACAGCTTCTTTCTGGGTACCGCAGGCAAGTCCGTCGTGCTCAAAGTCGGACCGAACGCCGATGGCAGCGGCGCTCGCGAGGTCACGGTTGTGCCCATCGACAGCGAAGTCGATCTTCGCAATCTTGCGTGGATCGAGGCCAATCGCCGAAAGGTCGACGAGATGACCGGGGGCAAGGTCGCCTACGTCTACGTGCCCAATACCGCCGAGGCGGGTTACAGCCGTTTCAACCGCTACTTCTTCGCGCAACTCGATAAGCAGGCGGCAATCATCGACGAACGCTTCAATACGGGCGGCGATATCGCGGACTACATCGTCGACCATCTGCGGCGACCTGTCATGAGCATGATGATGACTCGGGATGGCCGCGAACAATCCAGTCCCATGGCCTCCATCTACGGCCCGAAGGTCATGTTGATCAATCAGCTGTCGGGCTCGGGTGGCGATGCTCTGCCGTGGTACTTCCGCAAAGCCGCGATCGGTCCACTGATCGGCAAGCGAACCTGGGGCGGACTCGTCGGTATCTACGACTACCCAGAGCTGATGGATGGCGGACAAGTCACCGCTCCCCGCATCGCGATTTATGGGCTGAAAGGCGAGTGGGAAGTGGAGAACCACGGCATTCCGCCTGACATCGAGGTCGAACTCGATCCCAAGGCAGTGCGTGAAGGCCACGATCCCCAGTTGGAAATGGGTATCAAGCAGGTCATGGATTTGCTGGAAAAGAACCCGTTGCAGACTTATCCACGGCCCGCGTATCCCAACTATCATCAGGGCGCAAGCGCAGCGGCAGGTTCGAGCCAATGAGAGACGACGCGATTCGTTGGACCTCTCAAGCCGCCGACGCGGTTGCAAGAGCGAGGAGTGCCGGTGGGGGGACGGGCGTCATCGCCCGTCCTGCCAAGTCGAACTTTGCTTACCTGCGCCGACAACGAGCTGGAATCTACGTCATATACCTTGCTCTGGTGCTTGTTGCGGCGCTTCCTGTCCTGGCTCAGTCCAAGCCGCAGTACGAAATCTACGCCATCCGCTATGCCACGTTGCCCGAGTTCCCTGTTGCGGATCTGGTCGCCGGCGCTGACCCCGCGCGAAAGCTGGACCTCGCGATGATGGTCTGGCTGGTGCGCGGCAACGGCCGCAATGTCCTGGTTGATTCCGGCTTCTACCACGAGCGCTTCTTCAAGGACTGGAAGATCACGGAGTTCACCAAGCCTTCCGACATGCTGAGCCGGATTGGCCTGAAACCTGAAGACATCACCGATGTCATCATCACGCACATGCACTGGGACCACGCCGATGGCATGGACCTGTTCCCCAAGGCTCGTGTCTGGATTCAGAAAGACGAGCTCGAGTACTACGCCGGCGAAGGCTGGCAATCCAAGGATACCCACGGCGGAATCGATCCTGAAGACGTGCTCACTCTCGTCAAGCTGAACACCGAAGGAAGCGTTGGCCTGGTCAACGGCGATGCCCAGGAGATCGTTCCTGGCATTACCTGCTACACCGGCGGCAAACACACCTATCAGTCGCAGTATGTCGGCGTGCAGACTGCCGCCGGAACCGTGATACTGGCGAGCGACAACATGTACCTGTACGAGAATCTGGAGCGGCACGCTCCGATCGCCGCCACCGTCGACGCGGCTTCCAACTTGCGCGCGCAGGACCGCATGAAACAGCTGGCTGTGCGTCCCGGACTCATCGTCCCTGGACACGACCCCGCGGTCTTTGCCAAGTTCCCCAGCGCGGGGCCAGGCGTAGCGAAAATCCAATAGCGCGAGTGCCCCAGGGTTGCGCGCTCTTTGCCCAAGGGTGCAAGTGACCTCAGCGCCGCGCTCGGAGCTGTCTCAGGTCCCACTGGCCGACAAATCGGACTCGAGTCAGCCACCGCGCGGAGTTATTGCCCGCGTCACGTCTCAGGTTCCGCTTTGCGGTGCTGAGTCCGCCTTGCCGTCTGCCGGCCCGTCATCACCCGCATATTCGGGATGCTCCTCGAGAAATTGCTTGTCCCAGTTTGGCAGTTCGGAAACCATCTCCTCCATCTTCTGGCCGAAGCGGACAAGGCGCACATTGCGTTGCGCCGCCTCGAGCGCGCGAATGACAAGCGAGGCCTCACGCCACCTGATTTGCCGCTCCAGCAGTTGCGTGATCAGGTCCATTAATGCGACCTGGACGGACTCGGGATCCTCCAGCATCGCCGACGGCGACGCCTTCATGTCGACCCGG
>DASSIO010000330.1:0-2402 GCA_035691825.1 Terriglobales bacterium
GGGGGTACCCCCCGACGGAGCGCGGGCAAGTCTTGCTCCGCTCCATAGGGAAAGCGGGAGCGATGCGCTGACGGACTTGTCTGCGCAATGTGAACTCAACGCGTAGCCCGGGTTGCTCCATGTCTCGCGAAGCGCCGAGACGTGGGGCACCCGGCTCGTTTCCGTTTGCTTTTCAGGGCAACAAAGACCAGAGACGCTGTCCACCCCTGACCGTACAGTTCGATTCTTGGCCGAATACGGAGGACCCTAATAGCGGTGGTTGGCTCGACACGTCAGACTGTTGAGACCGCGAAAAAACGGAAATTCAATTTTCAGAGAGTGTGGATTACATATGGAAATGCGTGTCGAAAGAGGTCAGGCAACCGAAGATCGGGTTACAGGAGCAATCGAATCACAAACTTCGCAGATTCCAAGCAGCGGATATCTGGCGGCGGCTATTGGGTGCATGGCGGTGTCGGCGATCCTGAAGTTCTCAGGCAAGGATGACTGGGCATTGTTCGTGGGACAGTGGCCGGCTCCGCTGCTGATCATGGGTGTTTACAACAAGATGGTCAAGCAGCATGGTTCCGATGCACAATCCGAGTTCACGAACCGAGCAGCTTAACTTCGAACTCGATTCGTTATTGGGGCGGCTTCATACAAGCCGCCCTTAATTTTGAGCTCAATGTAACTGCTGGGTGTCAGCATGTTGCGGCAACGTGCTCACGATTGGCATGAGGGAAAGCGGCACCCGCGCCTCTCCGCGGGCGCTTGCGATGCCGCGATCAGTCCGTTGTGGAACCAAGGCTGATGGTACATTGCGCGCCAGGATGGGATTTGTCTGTGACTTTGATCACTGTTGAATTCTGAATTGCGCTTATGGCGAGGCTAAGGGTTTCTGCTCTGGCCTGAGCAGGCCTTTGTCTCTCGAAAAAAGCGGCCGCAGCTTCAAACCTGTCACGACCTGTGACATCGAAGGTCACAATTCATAGTGCGGGGCGAGCCGCTGGTCCCTCTGCCCAATCCAGCACGTTCATTCAGGGGGCTAGCGGCTCACGTTCCATCAACGAAACATCGAAAGCAGGAAATATGTCTGGTTGTGATTTACATCACAGACCGGTGTTCGCGCGCTGGTTAGAATGGCGGTGTGCTCGGAGACCCCAAGACGTGCTGGGAATGCGACAACGCTGAAATAATTCGCCTCGCGACACGGGAGAGCATAATCATATGCTTGCCCAGCCGATGGCGGGACAATTCATGTCCGGAAAAACTGTTAAAGGCAGCAACAGCCCTCCCCAATTCTGCGCGGGCTGATCTAGAAAAATTCCGCAACAATCCATAACGCTCGCGCAGTAGAGGTGCGCAACCTGGTTGGAGTGCATCGCCCCGCAGGCGCCAAGCGCTGGCTATAACTCGCCAGCTCCGCGACCAGGGCGCTATCCGATCGTCCGCAGCCATGCCTCGCGCATCACCTCGCCTTAGGATTTACATCACAAGAAACCGTCCGGAATTCTGCTAGCATGAGCGGCTGGGTCCTGCATGCAGTTGCGCATGTCATTTTTCCTTCCATTTCCGAATTAATAACGGAGGAGTTATGGGATATCGACGCACGGGCCTCGTCGCTTGGTTTTTCTTACTGGCTGCTTCCACGCTACTCTGGGCCGGCGACAGCATTCCGAAGGCAGCCTGGAAGCGTCCCATTGGCGAGCCCTTCCAGAATGCCGGAACCAAGAAGCCCCACCTCGAGCCCACCCACATCGATGACGGTTATTGGCAGGGAGCGCCGGTCGGGGGATTTGGTTCGGGAACGTTCTCACGGACTTACCGCGGCGACTTCTCGCGATGGCACATCAAGGCGGGCGTGCATAAGTATCAGACGATCTATTCGAACCAGTTTGCCATGTATCAG
Organism: Terriglobales bacterium; assembly: GCA_035691825.1. GTDB lineage: Bacteria > Acidobacteriota > Terriglobia > Terriglobales > Acidobacteriaceae > Gp1-AA122. The sequence continues at coordinate 1,889 of DASSIO010000330.1, forward strand.
AAGGCGGAAGGATCAGAGGCTGTGGCGCAGGCCTTGTCGGCTGATCACGGTAATGGAAGCCTGGGCAGTTGGAAATGGAACTATCCGGTGGGCGCGGGCGACTATTACTCGCTCTACCCGAAGTCCTGGTTTGATTACCGCTGGGACAAGTTTCCCGCGCACGTAGTGCTCGAGCAGTTTTCACCGGTCCTGCCTGATAACTATCGTGAGAGCAGCTATCCGGTCGCGGTGTACCGCTGGCATGCGGAGAATCCTACGCAGAAGCCGGTGACGGTATCGATCCTGTTCTCGTGGACCAATATGGTTGGCTGGTTCCGCAGCCGCTCGCGGGATTTCGACAATCGCGTCAGCGCGAGCAACTACAACCATCTCGCCAGTGCCCAATCGACGGAAGGCCGGGTCTTGGGCATCGTGTTTGATCGGCACCGCACGGCTGCCGTGCACAACGATTGGGACGGGCAGTTCGCCGTCGCCACGGTTCAGGAGCCCGGAACGGATGTCAGCTATGTGACCA
>DASSIO010000331.1:0-10004 GCA_035691825.1 Terriglobales bacterium
TCCGTCTAACGAGCGCCGAACAAAAATGCCATTCCGGCCGGCTCCATGAGCCCAATACGACTGGCTGCCCAGCTTGTCGAAATGCAGAGTGCCCAGAAAGGCTTGCCCCTTGTTGTCGAACGCCACGGAGACGTCGCCGCCGCCACGCCAACCTTCGACAGGAGGAAGCTCTGCGGTGGTGAATGTTTGGGCGCCATCGGTGGAGTAGGCGATAGTGGCGGGCTGAAACGCCGCCACCACTTGACTGGTATTGTTCGGATTCACAGCGATAGACGGCTCGTTACCATGGGCGCTTGCGGCCGAAACAGTCACAACACGGCGACCGGGCGCGGGAGCCAGCGGGGTTTGCGCGAAAGCAACTGCGCAAAGGAAGAATCCAACGAGAGTGAGGCAGCATAGTCTCATTCGCATAGTTCAGCTCCGTTGACGGAGGATCTCGAACGGTCACTGGCGCTAGTCGCAGAAGGTAGAGGGCTCATGGGCGAACACTGTAGCGGAAAGAGAGAAAATTGCAAGCGCTTGCATTACGCGCCGCTTTGCATACAATGTTCCCCGAACTGCGCCGAGAACCGTCCGTCGCGCCGCTCCCTCGCCCGCAGCTGAACCATGGAAAAACCACCGAACCAAGCAAAAGACGATTCGTCCCGCCGCGATTTTCTGAAAGGAATGAGTGCTTTTCCGGTTCTCGCCCTGCTTGGCGTAAAAGGCCAACCGACTGACCCACTCGCGGTATCCGACCCCGGCCAGCCGGACTCACGCTCTGCTGCGGGCACGAAAAGGTTCGTGGCAATCCAAATCGGCGGACGATCATTCGTGGATGAGGGCGTGGAAAAGGTGTTGGATGACCTGTCCGAGAAGGGCGGCGTCAACGTGCTGATGCCGACTGTGTTCACTTATGGCCGAGGGCTGGCGGGCCGCCAAATTCCCGGCCAGCCGCTTCCGGACCATGGTGTCCAGGAGTACGACGAAATCCATGGTGGGAGCTATACAGCAGTCCACGACGATTTCTATGCCAGGTCTGTGATCCAAAATGTTAGAGCGCCTGAATTGGGTAACTTCGACATTCTTGCCGACGTCATTCCGAAGGCCAAGGCGCGAGGGATGCAAACGTACTGCCTGTTTGAGGAAGCCTATAATCCACGCCTCATGCCCGGCTTTGAGAAAATCGCGGAGGTAGATCTGGAGGGAAAAATTGGAGGAAGCACCTGTTTCAACAATCCTCACGCACGCGATTTTCTGGTGGCACTGGTCGAAAACTGGTTCAAGCACAACGACCTTGACGGCATGATGTGGGAATCGGAACGGCAAGGGCCGCTGAACAACACTCTGGGAGCGCATTTCGGCCGATTCGGTGGCGAGGCGCGGATTTTTTGCTTCTGCCAGTACTGCGCCAGCAAAGCCGCCGGCCAAGGCATCGACGTTGAACGCGCGCGTGGCGGATACATCGCGCTGGATAAGTGGGTAAAGGAGATCCTCAAGGTCGAGAACCGTTCCGGTTCTGGCGCGTTCGTATCACTTTGGCGGCTCCTCGCGGAGTATCCGGAGCTCATCGAATGGGAGAAGTTTTGGTTGCATAGCCAGGAAGAGGTCTATGGTTTGCTATTCCAAACCGTCAAGGCAATAAACCCTAAGGCAAAGGTCGGCTGGCACATCATGCACCTGGTCACTATGAGTCCGTTCTATCAAGCCGAGCAGGACTATGCGCGGATCGCCAGGAGCGCGGATTTCATCAAGCCGTGCGCATATAACAATTGCGCCGGGCCACGCTTCGCCCAGTACATTCGAAACGTGCAGTCGACAGTGTTTCGAGATTTCAGCGCCGAGGAAGTCCTTGAGTTGCACTACCGGCTGCTGGGCTACGAGCACGAAGCGCCTCTGGACAAACTGCCGACATCAGGCATGTCGGCCGCGTACGTGACGCGTGAAACTCAGCGCGCTCTCCAGGACGTTCACGGCGCGGCAGCCATCTATCCTGGAATCGACATCGATATTCCCACGGCGCTCAACGAAAAACGGACTCAGCCCGCCGACGTAAAGGGAGCTGTGCTCGCCGCGTTTCGTGCCGGGGCTCCAGGAGTTGTGCTCTCGAGAAAATATGCGGAAATGAAACTCACCAACCTTGCCGGCGCCGGCGAGGCATTGAGAGAACTCGGCTAATTCCCAGCAGCTGCGCGTTTTGTTTCAACCCATCGGGAGGTTTCGTGAAAAAAAACACTCATCTGCGATTTCTCGTTGCCCTCGCTTCGCTATGTGCATTTTTCGTGCTCCAAAGTCCTCTGCACTCTCAAGGGCGCCAGGAGCCAGGGAAATCCATCGGGAAAGTGTCGACTGTAGGCGACTTGATTTTGCTAGAGCTTGACGAAGGTGCACTCGGGAAGCAGAACCTGTTCGATCTGAACCGCCGCACGGTGCGCTTTACGCGGGCTGGATCTGGGTACCGCGTGGAGAACCTTGCCTTGCAGTGGGACGCTGAGTTCGGCGACGAGCTGAAAGGCAGTGATGTGGCTCTGCGGAACATGGAATTTCCGTTTTCCGGCAAAACCTGGAAGTCATTCTCGGTGGGCGGGAATGGGTCAATTCGCTTTGGCGGTTACGCGAGGGATGCCGGAGCTGGACTCGGCGCCTCAGATCGAAATCGCGGAGAGGCAGCCGAGCGCCAGGGCGGGGTCCAGATCGGGCGGTTTGACCAATTGAGCGAGGCGGCCGAAACACTCGTCAATACCGTTCCCGCGATCTGCGTTTTTATGAAGCCAAGGATGTATGGCACACGCTACGCAAAAGAACTGGCTGACCGCGTCGTGGTTACCTGGGACGTGACTGAGCCATGGGGGAACATTCAAGACTTCACGTGGTTCAAGACAGTCAACAAGTTTCAGGCCGTTCTGCACCAGGACGGCACGATCGACATGTCTTATGACCAGCTAGCAGCTAAGGACGCTATTGTCGGCGTTTACCCGCTCGTTTTAACTGGAACAGAAAGAGCCGTTGCGGCGATTGAAAGTGCTGAAAATCCAGCGCTGGCCCCAAATTTGAATCTGCGTCGCGTGAAGCTTGCGGTCGTCGATGAGGTGTTCCTGAAGGTCACATTCGAACTTCGCGGCCCCGTTCTGCCGGAGGGTGATCCCGGGCTCTCGGGGATTGCGTACCGCGTTCGCTTCGGCACTCAGAAGCCTCCCGCTGGAGGACAGCCGAGCAACGGCACCGGGGTCGAGTGGGCAGTTCGTGGCTTTGCTCCCGCGAACAGGGCAGGCCGCGCCACTTCACGTTACTTCGCCATAGGTCCCGGTCTTTCGCGAGGCGTAAAGACAAGCGGCAACACACTCTCGATCCAGGGCATCGTTCCAGCAGAGCTACGGGGAGCAAAACAGGTTTTCGTTTCCGCAGAGGCGGTCGGGCCTGGATCGGATGATGCCATCGATCAAATACCTGGCCATTCGGTGGCCCTCGCTGGCTTGCGCAGCCCGGAAGTGGACCTTTCGAATGCCAAGCCACAAGACGGCATTTTGCCAATTGTCTACGAACCCTTTCATTATTATCCGCTGCCGAATTCGCGCGATCTGGCCTGCACCGTTCTCAAAACGCTCGGAGATAAATTTGATTTTCTGGCTTACTATTCGGATTTTCGCATCGACAACCAGGAGGCTGGCACGCCCAGTTACGGCCCGTTGGGCAGCACCGGAGCGCCAGTTACCGGCATTGGCGCGACACAACGCGGTCTCGAGAGCTTTTGCAGCCAGGGCCGCTTCCAATGGCAGTTTGTTCAGCCAGTGTACGTCGGCTCGAACCAGATGCAGGAACAGCCGCCGGACAATGCCCCCGTGGGACCTGAGCGCGATATCACCTTCTATAAGCAGCAGCTTTCGGAAATAACCCAGAACGGCGAGATGCTGCCCTATATGTACGCAATGTCGCAGATCGCTCATGAGATGGGACATCGGTGGGGGGCATTCGTGTCGGCAAAAGTGAATGGCGAAACCATTCCGCTCGGCCCAACGCACTGGGCCCGGGGATTACAGGCGCCTGTCGCATTTCCCTTTGTGCGGGCCACGGAGGCTTCGATCATGGGCGGCGGCGTCTGGCAGGACAACTTTGACGGGACATTCACGCAGCTCGATGACGATTATTATGTTCCGGCGACTGGGTGGTCCTATCTTGACCTGTATCTGATGGGTTTGGTGGCGCCGGCAGAGGTGCCTGATTTCTTCATCTTAAGAAATCTCACGCCAGAGGGAAAAGACGTGAATGGTCATCCGATTTTCAAGGCGGAGCGCACGAAAGTAACTATCCAAAATGTGATCGATGCCGAAGGCCCGCGTGTTCCCGGCGTGGATAGGTCGCAGCGGAATTTCAATACCGGTATGGTCATGGTGGTTGAACACGGAAAGAAGCCGAGCCCCGAACTGCTTGAACGCACGGAAGGGATCCGCAAGCGCTGGATCGAATACTGGCCCACGACCACCGGCCGCCGCGCTTCCATGACCGCGACTCCAAAATAACTACGCGTCCCCAGGATTGTTAGCAACGACTTATTCGAAACTGCAGGTCGAGGCGCTTGGGCGACGGAATCATGAAGGACGCGCGCAAATCCAATTTCCCTTGATCGCGCAAGTCTTCGGCAAGTTTCTGTAACGGTCGGGGTGAGTAGTTCGGAAAGTTTTCCTAGTCACGCGTCAGCGCGACTCCGGCAACTCGTTGCGCCGGTTTGCTAATAAAGAAAGAGATCCCGCTAACCGAATCGCTGCGCCAATGAATTCCTGCTTGATGAGTCTAAATTGAGTGTGTGTCGTGTCTTATGTTCAGGCGAGAAAGTAATTTGCTGCGTCCGCCGCGTCATCTCCTCCTATAGGCAAGCCAACTAGGAGGCAGCGGGCGAAGCTTCGTAGCTACGCACGGTCGGGTTGTGACGGCGCACGTCATATTTATACGGTCCCAGCAGGCAAAACAGGAATGCGGCGCACGAAGTAGCGCAGAAGCATCCTGTCAGGGGCACGAGATACGCTCCTGTCCGGTCGAACCCGATACCCATCAGCAAAGTTCCAATCGCTCCCGCAATGACAAAGACTGCGAATGCATACCCATAAATCTCGCCAAAGGAATGGAGGCCAAAGTAACGGCTGGTCAGGTATGCGATGAAGTCGACCTCCGCGCCCATGCCGAGACCTATCAGAAATGCTCCTGTGAAGGCGAATGGCGTGGTGTGTAGGAACGCCAGAAGGAGAATGCCCAAGCCCACAGCAGACGAAAAGAAGGCGGCAACAAATGGCGCGAAGTATCGGTCCATCAAGGCTCCTGCCAAGACTCGCCCCAGAAGTAGCGCAACTCCGGTCAGAGAGCTGGCAAGAGCGGCAGTGGGCGCACTGAAACCTCGATCCGTGAGCATCGCGGCTAAGTGGAGAACGCAGGCATGCACACTTGCTCCCAGCAGAAAGAATGCACCGACCATGAGCCAGAAGGAGCGGCTGAGCCGAGCTTCAGGCCACGTCAGGCCGACACTGGCACGATCAAATGCAACCGGAGCGGGAGTTCCTCCATCCGGCAAAAGGCCCATCTGGGCTGGATTGTCTTTAAGGAAAGTTTTGATGATTGGGAACGCGACGAATAAAACTGCACAGCCGTAAGAGAAGAACGCAGCTCGCCAGCCAAAGCGGCCAAACAAACGCTGCACCAGGGGAGGCATGACTGTGGCCCCAATTCCGATGCCAAGCATCATTATGGCGAGAGCTAGTCCGCGGCGTCTGTCGAACCATCGTGTAATGGTGTTTCCATAAGCCACTGGTCCAGAGGCGCATCCGAAGAAACCCGCAATCAAGTAGAACAGATATATCGCCCAGAGCGTGCGCGTAAAAAACAGAGCAAGAACCAAAATCGCTCCGAAAATGAGAGTCGTTGGGAGAATCACCCTGCGGGACCCGAAACGGTCAATCAGGCGCCCCGCAAATGGAGCAGCAAACGCGCTCGCAAGATTGTGAAGCGTAAAAGCGAGTGAAACAGCTCCGCGAGTGGCGTGAAATTCGCTCGTGAACGCCTTCAGGAAGACGCTAAAGGAAAAAACAAAGATAGGGGCAACGCCCAGAAATTGTCCGAGAGCCGCGGTCAGCGCCACCCACCAGCCGTAGAAAAGAGGCTGCCGATCACGAGTCATGGACGCTATCGCAGAAAGTGCCTCTGCCGTGGTTGTTCGGACTACCAACCATCGAAAAGGCGATTCCTAACCATCCGCCGCTCCGCTTCATTGAAGCTACACCGCCGAAAGGATTTAGTAGATGCGAACTATACCAGAGAGATGCGCTTTCGATGTTTAGCAAACGTTGGAAGATTCGAAAAATCAGAGTACGCTATCGCCCGGAATGAACCAGTCATTGTTGCTACGCCGGGCAACCCGGCCGGGGCAAAGATGCGAGCATGAGGTGAACCCATCCGAATCGAGGAATGCCAATCATGAGTACGACTTCCACCACCTCTCCCCTTCGAACGCCGAACGCTATCCTATCCATTTTCGTGGGAGGGCTGATTGCCGGCGCGCTGGACCTTACCGCGGCATACATTATTTATGGGGTTGGAGTGCCGCGCGGGATCGCCGCAGGGATGCTTGGAAGGGCTGCGTTGCAGGGTGGTTCCGTTGTATACGCCCTGGGGATTGCGCTGCACTTTTTTATCGCCTGCTCGGCTGCCACGATTTACTTTGCAGCGAGCCGCAAGCTGGAATTTATGGTGCTGCATCCTCTGGTGAGCGGAGTATTTTACGGCATTGCGATTTATCTGGTGATGAATCTCATCGTGCTTCCGCTTTCGGCCCTGCACCTCAAGGGACCATACCGACTAGAGTCCTTGATTCAAGGACTGCTGATCCACATGTTTCTGATTGGTCTGCCCATCGCATTAAGCGTACGCCAATTCGGGCGCAGTTCGCCTGGATAGGGTCGAGCACGGGTCCGATCGCTTTGATCTGTTTTGTCACTCATTGCATCTCGACAGGCTCTTCTCGAATCGTATCGATCTAAATGCGTCGCGGGCGAAACACACGACAACTCTGTTCATTGACTCCTTTTTTTGCCCAACCTAAGATGGCGTCACATGACTGACTCCAGCTCACTGATTGGCGTCACCATATCGCACTATCGCATCGTCGAAAAACTCGGCGGGGGAGGAATGGGTGTGGTGTACAAGGCGCTGGACACGCGCCTGGATCGCTACGTGGCGCTCAAGTTTCTGCCCGATAATGTCGCGAACGACCCTCAGTCCCTCAGCCGCTTCCGAAGGGAAGCGAAGGCGGCTTCTGCGCTCAATCATTCCAATATCTGCACGATTTACGACGTGGGTGAAGAAGGCGGGAAAGCGTTCATCGCGATGGAGTTTCTTGACGGCGCGACGCTGCGGAATCGAATTCGCGGCCGCGCGATGGACATGGATACGCTGCTGTCGCTCAGCATCGAGATCGCGGAAGGTCTGGACGCGGCGCATGCGAAAGGTATCGTTCACCGCGACATCAAGCCGGCAAATATTTTTGTGACCAAAAGCGGACAAGCCAAGATTTTGGATTTCGGGTTGGCGAAGCTGGATAGTGTGGCGGAGGGCGTCACCGCGATGCCTACAGCGACCGCGGAGGAAGTGTTGACTAGCCCTGGAACGGCGGTTGGCACAGTGGCGTATATGTCGCCGGAACAGGTCCGTGGAAAGGAATTGGATGCCCGGACGGACTTATTTTCGTTCGGAGTGGTGATGTACGAGATGGCGACGGGGGCGCTGCCTTTTCGCGGAGATACGTCCGGAGTGATTTTCGATGCGATATTGAACCGCGGGCCGGTGACGCCTGGACGGCTGAATCCCGATCTTGACGCCAAGCTGGAAGAAATTATCAAGCGGGCGTTGGAGAAAGACCGGAATTTGCGGTACCAGCATGCTTCCGACCTGCGCGCGGAGTTGCAGAGGTTGAAGCGAGACACGAGCTCCGGGCGGATAAATGCTTCGGGTACTGGCGAGGCACAGGAAGAGAGAAGAAAATCATCGACGCGCGTGGCATTGATCGACACTCCTGCGCGTTCAAGTCGATATTGGTATTACGCGGCCGGTACACTGGTCGCGTTAGGCATTCTGGTCGGAGCGTATCTCGTCCTTCGAAATTCCCGGAGTGGCGGACGGGCCGGCAAGGACTGGCAGCAGCTGACATTCTTCAATGACTCAGCGGTTTACCCGGCAGTTTCGCGAGATGGACGAATGCTGGCGTTCATCCGCGGAGAAGACTCCTTTTTCGGACAAGGACAAATTTATGTCAAGCTTTTGCCGGACGGCGAGCCCGTCCAGTTGACGCATGACACCACGCTCAAACTAGGGCCAACGTTTTCTCCCGACGGATCGCGAATAGCCTACGGAACTGCCGGACCGTGGGACACCTGGGAAGTGCCCGTTCTGGGAGGCGAGCCCCACCTCCTTCTGCCGAACGCTTCGTCCCTGACATGGATTGAAGGTGGAAAACGACTGCTATTTTCAGAGATCAAAGAAGGGTTGCACATGGCGGTCGTGACGACGGACGAAGGACGGGGAAGAAGCCGTGACGTCTATTTGCCAGCAGGTGATCGGAGCATGGCGCATCATTCCTATCTGTCACCAGAAGGGAAATGGGTCCTTGTGGTCGAAATGGACAATCGCGGCAGTCTTCTGCCGTGTCGAGTTGTTCCGTTCCAGGGGGGCGGTGAGGTTCATGTCGTTGGTCCTCCCGACCAAGCGTGCAATTCAGCCGCATGGTCTATCGACGGGAAATGGGTGTACGTGGCCGCGGGGTCCGACAGTTATCACATTTGGCGGCAGCGGTTTCCGAACGGCGAACCGGAGCAAGTGACATCCGGTCCGACTTCTCAGACCGGGATTGCCATGGAACCAGACGGGAAGTCATTCATCACGTCGGTCGGATCGCAGGACCGCACGCTATGGTTTCATGAGAAAGACGGCGATCATCCGATATCGTCGGAGGGGAATACGGTGTCGCCCTCTTTTTCTTCAGACGGCAAGAGCCTTTATTTCTTGATGGATAACGGCCAAACGAACGGCTTCGAGTTGTGGGTCAAAGAACTGGCCGACGGGAAGATGGACCGAGTCTTGCCAGGGTATTCCATCGGCGATTACGCCGTTTCCATGGACGGCAAGCAGATTGCGTTTTCGATGAACGACCAAACGGGCCGTTCCAATCTGTGGGTTGCGCCAACGAATCGGCGCTCTTCACCGGTGCGCATCTCCTCCACTGCCAGCGAGGATTCCCCCCATTTTCTGCCGGACGGACAGATTGTTTTTCGCGCTGTCGAAGGCGGCACAAATCATCTTTATCGAATGAAATCGGATGGAAGCGGCCGGAGGAAAATTACGCCCGACCGGATCCTCGACGTGGAAGCCGTATCGCCAGACGGGCGATGGATCGTTGCGGGGGCCCCAATCTCCGATCCAGAACGAACTGCCGCAGCAAAAGCATTCCAGGTGGATGGCGGCGAGTCCGTGACATTGTGCTGGAACTACTGCCTGCTCAACTGGGACACGACCGGCAAATTCTTGTACGTTCATATTCAGCCGCTGTCGGAGAAAAGCTATGCCCTGCCGGTCCAGAAGGAGTCTGGATTGCCCGAACTGCCGCCCGCGGGAATCGCGCGAATCGAGGATATGACAAACGATAAAAATGTCGTGGTTCTTCCTCAGTACGTGGAAGCGGCGCTAAGCCCTTCGGCATACGTTTACTCTCGCAAGAATGTTCGCCGCAATCTCTATCGGATCCAGCTGCAATAGCTTCAGGATTTTCGAGCCCGCTGCAACGCTGTGAACAACGGCGCCGCCTGATCCAGCACTCCTCGAAGCAAACGGATCCGCAAAGTGCAATCGTTAGAAGATCATTTGACGAACGGATAGATTTCGTCAGCGATCCAGTAATTCTCAAAGAGTATTGCGAAAAGAGTTCCCAGAACCCAGAGCGCCCACCGGCCGCGGGTCCACAGTGCTCTCCACGAGGAGAACTGCATGGGAAG
>DASSIO010000332.1:0-4047 GCA_035691825.1 Terriglobales bacterium
GTAAACTCGTTCGCGTATCCCGCATAGGCCTGGTAAACGACGGGAAAATTGTTAAGGCCGGCGCCCGGCAGCCAGTAGGCCTTCAGAACGGCCAAACCGGCCTGCCAGATGTCAAGGCGGCCCGCCCCATGGGTTGCCAGCGCTTCTTGAAGTCGGACGAAGAAAAGGGATGGTAGAGAAACAGCGAGAGCCAAAACGGCAGCGGCCAGCGTGACAAGACGCCGGTTCAGTCTGAGCCTCCAGATGTAAACGCAGAACATCACCGCGAAGGCAACGACAAACGCCCGCGACATGGTCAGGAAGGCAGCGTAACTCATGATGGCGAACATAACGAACGCTGCCACCATTGCACTCCGGCGGCGCGCTGAAATGAACCAGCTCACCGCAAGGGAGATCGGAAGCAGAAGCTCGGCGGCGATCCCGTTGGGGTTCGTCTCCCGGTTGGCTACGATCAGGGATGCCCGCGCCGTCTGTGTCCAGGTCCCATAGGTCACGCCTGACCTATACAAATAGACGACCGCCAGCGCGGCCAGGAATCCGCCCGCTACTGCGAAAGCGCAGAGCAGCAGTAATTGCTTTTTCGTGACGGTCCAGGACGCCGCCACTGCATATAGGAAGACCAGGGCGACGGCTGTAGGCAGAATTTGTTTGGTAGCCGCGGGTTCAACGGCCCAGGCCATGGTCAGTATTGCCCAGAACAAAAAAGCCAACCACAGCAAGACTGTGCGCGATGGCATTGACAAGCGTTGCTTGGCGATGCCAGCCACCAGCAACCCCATGCCGGCCAACGCTCCAACCGCCCAGTTTAAGGTGACCCCTGCGTTGCCGGAGCCGAGTGCGCTGACCGCTTCAAACGGCACGAGAAAAGCATAGAGGCTTAAGGCAGCTTCAATGGGCCATTGCACCGCGATGATCGCCGCCACGGCGATCAGAACGTAAACCCATTTCTCTGTAGCGATAGCATTACCGGTTGTGATTGCGAGCACAAGAATGGCGAGAATACCGCTAGCCGATTTCAGCCATGCTTCGTAATGCGAGCGCGAACCTAGGGGTAAGGGTCGCGTAGATGGCCTGGAAAACCTCGAGAACCTCTGCGTGGCGATTCGGGAGAACACCTTTACTAGTCCTTACTAGTCCTTGATATGCTTGCGCCGCCACCACAGGTGGCGTACTCTCACTCACTGTTCAACGCCGGGTGAGTTGAAACGTTGTCTTCAATGAAGCCCTTGCAGCATTGCCCGAACAGTTCCAAACAACACGCCAATATCGCTAAGGAATCCTGCTCGCTGGGCATATTCCAGATCAATTTGTACTTTGACAGGCAAAACATGCTCAGAGTAATACCGCGGCAATGCTTCCGGCTCAACATTGGCGAGCAACTGTTCTTCATTGCGGTACTGAATGGAAGCCATTCCGGTTATTCCAGGCCGCAGGCACAAAATGTCAGCTTGAGGCGGTGTCAGAGATTCGAGAAATTCCGGAAGGTCTGGCCGGGGGCCTATGAAACTCATATCTCCCCGGAGCACGTTAAAAAGCTGCGGCAGTTCGTCGAGTTTTGTCTTCCGCAACACCCGGCCAAAACGTGTAATTCGTAAATCTCCGGCGCGAGTGATCTTCAGACCGTTACCCGTCAAATCATGCGTCATCGTGCGGAACTTGAATACCCCGAACAGCCGCCCATCTTTGCCCATGCGTTTCTGGCGGAAGAGTATCGGTCCGGATGAGTCCAGAGCTACCGCGATGGCAACGATGACGAGCAGGGGGGAGAGGAGGATGAGCAGAACGCCTGCCAGCGCCAGGTCGAAGAGCCGTTTGCGGTAGGAGTTATTCCACCCAGTAAAGCCGCTAGCAGGCGGGTAAGACGCTTGGCTCCAAACCTGTGCTGCTTTGGTCATAGCCTAAACCGCAACAACGTTCCGCTTGCGGTTCTTGTGCGCGATCTGCGTGACCGCTTCCACCACGCGGTGCTGCATATCGGGCATTAACCCCGGGTAGATCGGCAACGAAAGGGCGCGCTGAAACGAGGTTTCCGCGTTCGGAAAGCCTTCGTCCGAATATCCAAAGCGTTCACGATAAAGCGGGTGCCTGTGCAGTGGGATGAAGTGGACGCTGGTTCCTATTCCCAGTTCTTTCAATTGCTCAATGAATTCATCGCGTCCAATTTGCAACAACTCCGGTCTGATCCGCAAGATGAAGAGGTGCCACGAATGCTGCGTGACGTCGAGTGGCGTCGGGGGCATTTCGAGTTCCTCAATTTGCGAGAGATGCTCCAAGTAGAACTGTGCGATGGCGTTACGCTCTTGCCAAAAACGATCACACTTGGCCAGTTGGGCTCGTCCAATCGCTGCCAGGACGTCCGGGAGATTGAGCTTGTAACCGGCGTGCAGTACCCGGTAATCCCATGAGCCTGCTCGGGTATAACGCTTCCACGCATCTTTGCCGATACCATGCAGGCGCATGGTAGCGGCCCGCTCGGCGTAGCTGTCATCGTTGGTGGTCAGCATGCCGCCTTCGCCCGTCGTGATCGTCTTGGTGGCGTAGAAGCTGAAGGCGGTCAACTCGGAAATAGTGCCTACTCGTTGTCCTTCCCAGCTGGCGGGAAGAGCATGCGCCGCATCCTCGATAACCTTTAAGTTGGAGCGCTTAGCCAGATCTCGCAAAGCAGACATGTCGCATGTTTCACCGCCAACGTGCACCGGGATGATGGCGCGTGTACGTTCGGTGATAAGGCCTTCGGCCGCTTCGGAGTCAAGATTGAACCCCCCGCTTACACTGTCGCAAAGGACCGGCTTCGCTCCGAAATAGGTGATGACCTCCCCGGTCGCGGTAAATGTGTAAGTCGGTATGAGGACCTCATCCCCTTCTCTCAAACCAATGGCGTCTAACGCCAACTGCAGCGCGGCGGTGCCCGAATTAACGGCCAGGGCGTGCTTGCACCCCAAATACCGGGCAAATTCGGTTTCAAACGCTAAAGCAACAGGGCCGGTGGTAAGCCATCCCGACCGCAGCACGCCTTCTACTGCCTCGATCTCTTCGTCGCCAACGGAGGGTACGTGGAAGGGAATATATGAATTCTGTGCCATATGTAGTTGGAAATTTCTCCGGTTGAATTGAACCAGGGGAGTCCCGACAGCGCCACCAGACCTGAGTCTGCAGGTCTCGTTATGCGATCTCCTTGGCCGAGGATGCCAGGAGATTACGCGCGCGCCGGTAGGCGAGGGACTGATCGTGCCTGTCCACTTCCGAGAGCTCGATGATCTCGCTGCTCGGCCAGTATTCGGGCACGATCGAAACCAGCTTGGCAACCAGTTCGTGAACGTTTCTGGCGTCCACCAGCGACGACAGATCCTCCAGCCACGTGCGCACCTGTTCGAAGGCCACGGTTCCGCCCTCGAATACGCGAATCTTCTCGTGCGGAGTGGGCTTGATGTTTTCGCCGTCCAGCTTCAATTCCTCGAACAGCTTTTCCCCCGGGCGCAGCCCGGTGAATACCACTTCGACGTCCCGCCCGGGCTCCAGGCCAGCCAGACGCACCATCCGCTTTGCCAAGTCCGCAATATTTACCGGCTCTCCCATGTCCAGGACGAAAATCTCCCCGCCCTGGCCCATGGTTGAGGCCTGCAGCACCAGTTGCACCGCCTCGGTCACGGTCATGAAATAGCGCTTGGCTTCGGGATGGGTCACCGTTACCGGGCCGCCGCTGGCGATCTGCTCCTCGAAAATCGGCAGCACGCTTCCATTGCTGCCCAGCACGTTTCCGAAGCGCACCGCCATGAAGCGGGTCTTGTTATGCTGCAGCGCCAGTACAATCAGCTCGGCTATGCGCTTGGTTACTCCCATGATGTTGGTGGGATTCACCGCCTTATCGGACGAAATCAGGACGAAATCCTCGGCATGCGCTTGCCGCGCCAGGAGCGCCACGTTGTAAGTCCCGAAGACATTGTTCGTAACCGCCTGGAAGCAGTTCCGCTCCATCATGGGCACGTGCTTGTAGGCCGCCGCATGAAACACGGAACTCGGCCGGTACAAGCTGAATACTTCGCGCAA
>DASSIO010000333.1:0-14841 GCA_035691825.1 Terriglobales bacterium
CAAGGGTTTTCTCACCGGCACTATCAAAGAAGATACGCAATTTGAAAAGACGGATTTTCGCAACATTGTCCCTCGGTTTACGCCTGAGAACCGGAAAGCCAACCAGGCACTGGTCGAAATGCTTGGCAGCTTCGCGCGCAAGAAGAACGCGACACCCGCTCAAGTCGCACTGTCGTGGCTGCTTTCGCGGAAGCCGTGGTTAGTGCCAATTCCCGGCACGACCAAGCTGCACCGCTTGCAAGAAAACGTTGGAGCCCTTGACGTGCATCTCTCGCCCACCGATGTGCAGGAACTGGAGAACGTCACGTCCAAAATTCCGGTGCAGGGCGCTCGCTATCCGGAAGAGCTGCAAAGGATGGTGGGCCGCTGAAGGAGTCTCACCTCCTGGTGCTTGCGCTCAATCAGTTTTTTAGCGGATCTCTGCAGGTTGGAACTGGAACCGTCGCGCTATATCTTGATCCCCATGCCATCACCAGAGCTGGTTCGGCAGCAAACGCCGTAGGCTTGCCAAAGCCGGAACCATGGGCTATTTGCGAGGCTTTCGTCGTGCCTGCGATTGGCAGCCGAAAGGTCACTCGCGCTCAGGGGCCGGTTATCGGGCAGCACGAAGACGCGTTCCAGCCACTCGATTTCGGCGATGGTAAGTTCTACGTCCATCTCCTTCAATATCCAACACAACCCTGCTGATGGTCAAACCCACTGGTAACCAAGCGCCCGGGAATCGCGCACCCATCAAGCAGGTTCGTTCCGCATGCAATACCGTAACACCCGCGACACATGCACTGCGCCCGGATTTTGATGCTGGCAAGGTCATGATCAATGACTTGCAAAAGCGGTTGCGCTGCGGTTCCCGCTGCCCTAGAATCTCCCGCATGTCGTCGGAGCCGCTGGTAGTCGAGTTCGAAGAGAGAGGCGTGCTCCGTTTGCGTGGCCCCCTGACCACAGAGAATTTGCCGCCCTTCCAGAATGCCGTGCGCCGGGAAGACTCACCCACTCTGTTCCTGGACCTCACCGATGTGCCTTACATGGATTCGGCGGGTCTAGGTTCTCTGGTAAGCGCCTACACTTCGCTGCAGAAGCTCGGCAGACGGGTAATTCTGACCGGAGTCAATGAACGAGTTGCAAAGTTGTTTGAGATCACCCGCGTAGAGCAGTTGTTTCTGATGTTTCCGGACCTGCACGCTGCCATCGAGGCTTTAACCAGTTCAGGCACGGCATAGGGCTTACTTTTCCACAGATTTTGCCAGATTCAGTAACTTCGAGCTCAGTTTCAATCTTGCTTCGCGGGCGGCTTTCAGATTGACCTCGAAGCGTACGCGGCTCTGATCGAAGACGAAGTTGATCATGCCTCCCTGCTCGAGGAAACCGGGAATATCGCCAACCGTCAAGGTGCCGGAACCACGAGCGGCCTCAAGTACCTGCGGCAATCGGTCGTTCTCAGCGCGTCCCACGAATACCACCTGGCACGTCCTAATCTGAAACAGACCGACGCGGTAAACCTCAAGAGGGCGAGTTTCGATTTTCTTGCCGACCACCATCTGCTGCAAGTCAGGCTTGAGTGGGCTGTTTCCAAAAACGCAGATTCGCACCGGTCCTGACGGGTCGGGGAAAACCTCCGGGGGCCATTCCACGAACTTAACAAAGTTGTAGAGGAAGGCTGCCTTGATTTCATTCTCAGTGACTCCATCGGCCTGCGAATGACACACCGCAGTTGCAGCAAGGAGCACTAGCGCGATCAGTAGTGCCTTTCTCCAATAGCACCGTGATCGCGAGGGCGAGCGGCGAGCAGCATCGGTTTTGGCGCGGCCGAAGTGCTGGGGAGAGAAACAACCGGTTTCGCTCAGAACTGCCACGTAACCTTTCCGTAGATCGACCGGCTGATGTCATTGGACCCCTGAACATCGCCGGGTAGCGCGAATTCGCGATGCAGCGGACGCAGCAGATTTTGTCCCGTAACGCTGAACTCCAGTCGCTCACCGGGATGCCAAGCCATTCGAGCGTCCACCCGCAAGTACGACGGAACAGGTTGCGCATCTAGACGCCCGGTGTAGAAGAAATTGTTGTCTAGTTCCAGATTGTGTGGAAGCGAGAGATACGATCGAATCTGAAATGAATGGGTGGGATTGCTGCCGGGCAAATACTGGGTGACTATATCGGCCGGCTCGAGTTTCATGTGCAGCCATGAATAGGATCCCACAACTTTCCAAAAGCTCATGGGAATGTGTGTCGCTGACACCTCCAGGCCATAGCTGCGGCCATACTGATAGTTGCCGAATTGCAAAGGTACGATCACGTGAGGAGGACTTGGTTGCAGCTCCGCGAAGGGTGGGCCGGCCAGCGGAGCAACCAAGTCACGGTAGATGTTGTAAAAAGTGGCTAAGTCAAATGAAGTGCGACGTCTTGGTTGTATTCTGTACCCCGCTTCGTACGCGAGTAACTGTTCGGAGCGAAGCCGGCGATTGCCCATTGTGGTCACGAGCAACGGCATTCCCTGTGGACCTGGAGTGACCACAGACCCTATACGTGCTTCTTCCTCGTAGTCACTCGGAGTACGTACCGCGCGCGAAACCGACACCCACATCGTCTGCCGCGGCCGGGGATCCCAACGCAGGCGAATGCTCGGCTGATACTCCAACCCGGTATATTCGTTTGACTCGAATTTCGATCCTATAGTGACACTTAGGCGGTTCGCTGCAATCGCGATCTCATCCTGCAGAAATCCGCTGAACAGGTTGCGGGTTTTCTGGTTAGGTTGCCACCAGGGCTGTTCTGCAGGATTGAACTGCATCATGAAGCTGCCACCGACTTTTTCGGTTGTCGCGCGATACCCGGCACCGAAAATCCACTGCTGCCTTGCCCCCAGTTGCAGTTGATGTTGGAAATCGAAGTCCACAGTGTCCTGGTGGAATCTTGCGACCGGCAACTCGTACTCAAGAGTGTCGTAATATGCCTGCAGCGTGCTCTCGGATCCGTTGCTAAAACGGTGCTCCCAGCGGCTGAGCAAGTTTCCGCCGCCATTCGCCAGCCTGCGGTTCGAATCTAGTATGTACGGAGGCGTAAGCAACGGGACCATAAACCCCTCATCTGCTGATCCATGAGATACGTCTCCGGAGAGAACCAGGGTGTCCCTCCCATTCGGGCTCCAATCTGCGCGAAAGCCGCCCTGGCCCCTATCCCATCCATCCTCTTGTAATGGCGTCAGATTGGGGCGAGCAATCCCGCCAGAGTATTTTCCGAAAATTCGGTAAGAGAAATGTTCCTTCCACCTGCTTCCAAACCGCGCCGCTCCAGAGCCTGATTGGCCGGACGCTCTGGCCGTCAGCAGCCCCCCCTGGGTATCTTGAGAATGCTTGGTAATGATGTTGATCACGCCGTTGACCGCATTCGCGCCCCACAGGCTCGCTCCCGGACCACGAATCACCTCAATGCGTAGTATGTCCTCCAACAGAGTATCCTCGAGATTCCAGACCACTCCCGAGAACACTGGGGTGTAAACCGCACGGCCATCGATTAAAACCAACAACTTGTTGGCATAGCGATGATTGAAGCCGCGAATGGTAACTGCCCAAACGTGTGCGTTGACTTGGGCGACCTGTACGCCTGGCGCCAGCCGCAGAGCTTCGGCAAGGCTGGTTGCACCTGAACGGTGTATGTCCTCTTGGGTGATCACATAAACCGCCGCAGCGGTCTCGGAAAGCGGCTGTTGCCTCTTGGCAACGGAACTTACCTCGACATTCATCAGGTCTTCCAAATCCATTTCGGAAACATTCTTGCTGGGTTTCTGCGCGAACGCACATTCCGAGATGAAAGTGAGTGCGAGAAAGAATGCCAAGATAGGCCGGCTACGCTTGATTGATTCTGTCGATTCCTGCCCGTCTCGTTGCACGAAACTCCTCCAGACGCCTTAATTCCGAACGGGCGCACGTCTTCCCGACTGTTCGCCTGACTTTCGGTATCGGCTATTTTTGGGAGAAAATTGACGCGCAGTGGCTCACCTCGATGGCCGTGGAACGAAACCCTGCCTATTTTGGGAATTTCAGGAGCAGGCGATCAGATCGGAACCCACCGAGACGGACGAAAAGTCTGCAGTGATCAACAAAAGGAGCTCTGCTAAACGCAATAAGTCGGAAGGCTTGTTTCAGGCAACGCGACGAAGACGATCGGACGGGTCCTCCTGTCGTCGCCGGGCAGCCCACAAATAGCCGGCGATCCCGAGGCCGGCGCCTGCAAGCAACAGCCAGTTACGGTTCAGGTCCGTCCAGAGCTCGAAGCTACGCCGGTGAGCCCGGGCGTCGAAGGTGCCGTGAGCCCCATGATCGCCTGCAACCGGCTCCCAAAGGTTGTTGGGCCGGCGCGGATCCTCAGGCTCATTTGTCTGCTGGGCATCGTAGCCGTGCTTCGCCAAGTAATGATCGAGCAGTCCAGGCGCGACTTTGGTCCCTACAATTGCTTCGACCGTTGGTGCTCCGACCCAAAGTTCGCGGCGATCATGATGGGCCGCCCAATATACCGCCCTGGCGCCCACTTCGGGTTCAAAGATGGGTGGAACCGGCTGGGCCTTGCGCTTGAGCCGGCTCTTGACCCATCCGAACTGAGGCGTGTTCAGCGCAGGCATGTGGACGACCGTAACCCGGACACGGCTTTGATCGTGAATCAATTCACAGCGCAGGGAATCGGTAAAACCCACAATGGCATGTTTGGCCGCACAGTAAGCTGCTTGCAATGGAATGCTTCGGTAAGCAAGGGCGGAGCCGACCTGAACAATCGTGCCACGATCCCGGGGCAACATGCGTTTCAAGGCAGCCAAGGTGCCATACACCACGCCTAAGTAAGTCACTTCCGTGACGCGCTTGAATTCCTCCGCCTCCATCTCCTTAATGGGCGAGAAAACCGATGCCATGGCGTTGTTGACCCAAATATCGATGGGACCGAATTCGTCCTCGACCTGCGCAGCCGCTCGTTCCATGCGCTCAGCATCGGCAACATCCGCGGGCAGCTCTAATGCTCTTCCGCCCAGGCTTTCGACTTCACGCCGCGCCCCCGCCAGACCATCCTTACCGCGTGCGATTAGGCCGATGTTGGCTTTGCGCTTTGCGAACTCGCGGGCAATCGCTCGGCCCAAGCCCGCCGATGCTCCGGTAATGACGACTGTTTCCCTTTTCATAAAGTTCTCTCCTCCGGTCGGGTAGTGTGCTCACCTGCCATGTTCCATGGATAGCTTGGTTTCAGCAGAGGAGTCATGCCGCTCTCTCCTCTCGCCGCTTTACTGTCTTTGGCAGCCGTATTGTCCAGGAGCGTGGCACATTCGGTTCAGGCCCCTCCGCTACGGTCTTCAGATCCGGGTGAGGGAGTTCCCGTCCCGAAATCATGTCCACCGCGCTGTCAAATGCTGCACTGAGGAACAACCAACTCAGCGTGGCTGCTGCGGTGAGCGCATCGATACCAGTTCGCAGACGTTCCACCATTTCATCGCTCAACCGATTTGAGATTCAACTGAGTGGACTGCCGTTGCATGCGAGATGCGATGGCGGTTGAAAGGCCGACCCAGAAGGCAGAATGAAGATTTTAGAATGCAGAAGTAAAACGCAGTGCCAACACCGGTGGTCTAGTTCTTCATTCTTCCTTCTGCCTTCTTCCTTCTGCCTTCCCGATCAGTGCGCCATCACTGTGCCACCCCGCCGGGGCTTTTTGAGGAGGAGGATTAGCGGAGCCATGAGCAGGAAAATGACTGCCAACACGAAGAACACGTCGTTATAGGAAAGCATGGCGGCCTGCCGGTTAACGAGTCCCCAGACTGCGGCGTAGGCGCGCTTGGTGGCGCTGACAGAGTCGTAGCCTTCAGACATGAAGCGTGACCGCAAACCCGCGATCATTGTTCCTGCCTGTGGATTCGTTACCGTAACATTTCGGCCGAGATCATTGATGTGTTTTTGCAGCGATCGAAACTGGAGACTCTCGGTAATGGAGATACCAATGCTGGCTCCGATATTCCTCATGACGTTGTAAATGCTGGTTGCGTTTCCCAGGCGCTCCTTGGGCACAGGATCGTGCGTCACGGTTGTCAGCGGCACGAAAATCAGACCCAAAGCCGCGCCTTGGAGCATCAGTGCCCACCAGAAATTCCAAAATCCAACATCCAGGCTGAGGCGGGACAGCATATACATCGCGCCCGCTGACCCGATTACGCCCGCAAACAGCAACTTGCGGATATCCATTTTGTTCGTGAGTATTCCGATAAAAGGCATGGCAAGGAACGAAGCGAATCCACGAGGAAAATTCGTCACCCCGGCATGAGTTGCGGTGAACCCGAGTACCTCTTGCATGAGCAGGGGTAACAGCACCGTGCTGCCATAAAGCACGAACCCGATAACCGTCATCAAAAACGTCCCTACCGCATACGACCGATACTTAAAAATACTGAGATCGATGATCGGGTGATCGGTGGACAATTCCCGCAGAATCAATCCCCCCAGGCCCACTGCGGCCAACACTGCAAGTGTCACAATCAGGTGGGATGAGAACCAGTCTTCTTCCTGGCCTTTGTCCAACATGATCTGAAGACACCCCATCCCCAGCACCAGCATGCCAATGCCCCAGTAATCCACACCGCTGGCTTTGCGCCGCAAATAGGCGGGATCGAAAACATAGATTTGGGTCAGAATGATGGCTATTAGCCCAATCGGCACGTTGATGTAAAACACCCAGCGCCAGCTGTAATTGTCGGTGATCCACCCGCCAGCCACCGGTCCCAGCATGGGCGCGACGACAATTCCCAGCGCCCAGAATGCCATGGCTTGTCCACGCTTCTCTGGCGGAAAAGCTTCCAACAGGATCGCCTGCGATAGGGGCTGAAGGCCGCCTCCGCAGGCGCCTTGGATTATCCGGAAAATGATTAAGAATGGGAGCGAGGGCGCCAGGCCGCAAAAGAAGGAAGCGATCGTGAACCCGGTTACTGAAGCCATGAGCAGACGCTTCCGGCCAAAGTTGTTGGCCAGCCATCCCGTCATCGGCAAAATGATGGCGTTGGCAACCAGATACGAAGTCAGAGTCCAGGTTGCTTCATCAACCGTGGCGGACAGGTTTCCCGCGATGTGCGGCAGCGATACATTTACTACCGTCGTGTCGAGGACTTCCATGAAGGTGCTCGACATAACCGCGATGGCAATCAGCCACGGACTGACGTCTGTCGCAGGCTGAGCATTAGCGGGAGCGGCCATGGGTCCACTTTCGAAGTCTTTTAGACGTGAGCGGGTTGCCTTCGGATTCAGTTCTCACGAGCCGGCTGCGGATGTTCATCGGAAGCCGCGATGGGGCGAACCACATCGAGGGCGCTTAAGCCTATCAAGGCAGCCAGCGGCGGCAGAAGGGAAAACGTACGCAAACTTCCGAGACACAGTCCGGCAGAAACCCCGCCTACGAAAAATGCGACCCACAGGCCGCCCAGCAGCGATGCTTCTCGAAAGGTCTTCTGATGCAGAGCCGTGCGAGCCGCTGCTTTGACCGGGTGTTGAAAAATCGCATGTAGCCGGTCGTGTGCCCAAAACAAAAATTGGGAAAGGGACTCGGCAAATTTCGTAAGTGTTCCAGTCACATGGGTGGTTTTCACCGACAAA
Source organism: Terriglobales bacterium (assembly GCA_035691825.1). Classification (GTDB taxonomy): domain Bacteria; phylum Acidobacteriota; class Terriglobia; order Terriglobales; family Acidobacteriaceae; genus Gp1-AA122. The sequence continues at coordinate 7,614 of DASSIO010000333.1, forward strand.
GCGCCCACCTTTGTAACCGTCGCATTCTGCAAGCCCATGGCAATCCCTAGGACGGTTGTAGAGGCGTAGAATCCGGCCGCCGAAGTTGGATTTCCATGCCACAGTTCGCTGCTCATCCAAATGAAAGAACCGAGCAGGAGCGCCTCGAGCCCAAAAACGATCGCCGAAGTGGAGAGAATCTTGCGCCGTGCGCCAGCCTCATGAATCGCGGCACTAACCACCAGGCCGGCTACGAACGCTACCAAAGGCCAGAAACGCTCGGCAGCCTTGTTCCAGTCGAGAGAGGCAGCCCCCAGTGCAACCTGGACGGTGTTCCCGCTCATATTGGCGGTCAGAATGTGGGAAAGCTGCAGGAACCCGGTTGTGTCCACAAAGCCCGCAATCCATGTTGCCAATAAGGCCACGAGGGCCTTCTCACCAATGCTGAGTTGCTGGGTTTTGCGCATATCGCTCTGCGTCGCAGTACATAGCGCTCTGATGCACGTAGTAGGCGAGGAGTCCTCCAGACACGCCGGAGCAGACCGTCAGGCTCGACTCCGGCTCGAATGTCTCGTCCTGTGACTTGCCTCTGCCGCCTGAGTTATCATCGCTGGTGATGGCTAACGCGCACCCTTTCCAGAGCGATGATCCCCGGCTCGCTCCCATTGCTGAGAAGGTAGCCACCGGACAACGGCTGGGGGCCGAAGATGCCCTTGTCCTCTACCGAACGGGGGACATTCTCGCCGTCGGTTGGTTAGCGAATCATGTGCGCGAACGCCTGCATGGCGACGCGACGTATTTCAACGTCAATCGCCACATCAATCCGACCAACGTGTGTGTGGCCGCGTGCCGCTTGTGTGCTTTTGGCCGAAAAAAGGACACGCCGGGCGCTTACACCATGGCTCTTGAGGAAGCGTTCCAGACAGCTGCCTCCGGCTACAACGAAGCTGTGACCGAGTTTCACATTGTCGGCGGCTTACACCCCGACCTCCCGTTTCAGTACTTCCTCGATCTGTGCTCCGGACTCAAACAGCGGTTTCCCCAAGTGCACCTGAAGGCCTTTACCATGGTTGAGATCGCCTATCTGGCGAAGCGGGCCAAGCTCTCCATCGCGGAGACGCTGACCCAGCTGAAGGCAGCCGGCGTCGATTCTCTCCCTGGCGGCGGAGCTGAAATTTTTGCCGATCGCGTCCGTCACATCATCTGCGATCACAAAATCGACGGAGATCAATGGCTTGACACCGCACGCTTCGCGCACCAGATCGGACTCAAATCGAATGCGACCATGCTTTACGGCCACGTCGAAAATGATGAAGACCGGGTCGATCACTTGCTGAAACTGCGCGCCTTACAGGACGAGACCGGCGGGTTTCAGACCTTCATTCCTTTGGCTTTTCATCCGGATAACACGCCGTTGCAGCACTTGCCCAAGACCACGGGGATGCTCGACATCAAACAGATCGCAGTGAGCCGCCTGGTGCTCGACAATTTTCCTCATATCAAGGCCTACTGGCAGATGCTGACGCCCAAAATTGCGCAGATTGCGCTTCGCTTCGGCGCCGACGACATTGATGGCACGGTTATTGAGGAGAAGATTTATCACGATGCTGGCGCAACTACTCCGCAGGGCATGCGCCGCCAGGAATTGATTCGCCTGATCAAAGAAGCCGGTCGCGAAGCGGTCGAGCGCGACACACTCTACCGTCCCGTTCTGCGGACCGAGACCTCCGTTACGGTCGCCGTTTAGTAATTTCACTAAGAGGTTGCTTCCGCAAGGACGAAAATCACATTGCTTGCGGTACAGCAGTGAGCAGCAGCCTTCGATTTGCTCTTGCAATGCCCGGTGCGGGTGTAAAATCGGATTGGAATTGAGGACAAGCTTCACGGGATCTTCTCCCCGTATTCCGAGGCTGTGCATGAATGTCCATATTAGTTATAAGGCCCCAAAAACTCCCGACTTAGAAAAAGACATCAATCACCAAATCGAGAAACTCAGGAAACGCCTGCAGGTATTCCGTCCCGAACTGGTACACCTGAAGGGCATTGTGGAGCAGAACTCCCCGCGCGAGGGTTTTCTGGTTTCGCTGAACCTCCGTCTTCCTTCCGGCCAGATGGCAGTTCAAGAGACGGCTCCTGCAGCAGGCGCCGCCTTAAAGGCTGCGTTTGACGAGCTTTTGAAACAGCTCACCAAACATAAAGACCTGCTGCGTAACTCCCACAAATGGGCGCGCCGCCGGGCGGGTAACACGCGGGCAGAACCTCCGGGCGTGCCCTTCGAACAGACGATTGCCGCCGTCCAGCCACTGACGGTTTCTGCTGACGATATTCGTTCCTACGTAAATGCTAACCTGCGCCGTCTGGAGCGTTTCGTAGATCGCGAAATCCAGTTTCGCGAGGCGACAGATGCGCTTCCCGATGACATGATCAGCAGGGAAGAAGTGATAGACGAGGCAGTAGCTCGCGCTCTGGGCGATGGAACAGAGAAGCCGGACCGGCTCGCTCTAGAGCCGTGGCTCTATCGTCTTGCCATGCGCTCGCTCGACGAACTCGCCGCGCGCGCGATGGAGGGACCTGACTCCGTGCGCTTGCAGGATTCCACTCGTAAGTTCAATGTGCGAGCGACCGACGAAGCTCATTTGCAGTACCATCAGCCCGATGAATCTATGACCCGGGAAAGCACGATTCCCGACCAGGCCGCTATGAGTCCGGAGGACATCGCCGCCTCTGATGAGATGGTGGCCATGATTTATCTGGCATTGCGCGGCGCCTCCGATGTCGATCGCGAAGCTTTCATTCTGAACGCAATCGAAGGCTTCTCGGTCGAAGAGATCGCCGCCATCACCGATCGCAAGCCCGACGAGGTACGGAGTTCCATCGCGTCGGCCCGTGAGCAGTTGCGAAAATCTCCCCCCATAGCCAACCAGTTGAAGGACAAACTGCTACAAAGAACAGGCACCATTTAATTATTTGATTATTTGGAGCGCGGGAGAATCGTGATGATTACACGCGAAGAAATCCGTGAGCTGGCGCAGTTTCGCTCGAATGCCGCGGCAGGCTCCGCCGTCAGTTTTTATTTTCAGCCGCAGACACCGCAAAACAAATCACACCGGGAAGAAGCCATTCTGGCCAAAGATCTGGTGCGCAACGCGCTACGAGATGCCGAAGGCAATGGCAGAAACGGCAGCGCCCGCGCTGATCTCAACCGCATTCTGGAGATCGCCAGCCGTCTGCACGGCAATCAGACGCGTGCCAAGGCGATTTTCGCCTGCGGCGCGAAAAACTTTTGGCGCGAATTCGACCTGCCCCCGCTTTTGCCGGCAACTCAACTGTTTGTCAATGATCGCTTTCACCTTAAGCATCTTGCCGTGCTGCTTGGCGCCCAGCCCCGCCTGCGCGTCGTTCTCCTGGACCGGCAGAGAGCGCGCTTTTTTGATTTTCGCCTCGACGAACTTACTGAGCGCGAGGCCCTTTTCCATGCTCTTCCGCGGCACGGACGCAGTGACGGGTTTGCCGGTTACGATGCCGGTCATTCCGAGCGTCGTGTTGCTGACGACGCCATGCATCACTTCAAAGACGTCGCCGAGCGTCTGAAAGCCGAGTTCGATAGGGGGCAGTTCGAGAGATTAATTGTCGGCAGTCTCGACGACAACTGGCGCGAGTTCGAGCCCCATTTACATCCTTATCTGAAGCAGCGGCTGCTTGGCCACTTCGTTACGGAAGTTACGGCGGCCTCTAACGATGACATCCGCGAGCACGCAGCGCGAATTTTGCGCGCCTATCAGGACAATCGCCGGCGGCAGTTGCTGCGCGACGTTCTCGGCGAAGCCCAGCGTAAGGGTAACGGAGTAACCGGACTGCGCCGCGTTTTGCAATCCCTGGAATTGGGCGAGGTCCAAGCTCTTCTGCTCGGAGAGAATTTCAAGGCGCACGCCGTCGAATGCGTCAACTGTGGTCATCTGGACGCGCACATCCTAAAGGCGTGCCCGGCTTGCGGGAGAGAAACGCGGGAGGTACAGGACATCTCCGACGCCATCATCCCTCAGGCCATCCAGAAGGATATCGAGCTGCTCTACATCAAAGATGACCCTGTCTTCGACGGCGTCGGCAACATTGGCGCGTTGCTTCGTTTCCGCGCCGATCAAAACAAGCCGGCGATTCTGGCCGCGTCTTAGCGCTCGATTTCCTGCTCCGGGCCCGCCACCAGGCGGGCCCTTGTTCCATCGAGCGATATTCCACGAAACGAACACCTCGGCAGCCGATATATAAGAATGCATCAACATTCCCAGCTTCAGTGAAAGCTGGTATTCTTTTCCGCGCTTTCTATCATCTTGTGGGGTTCACATGGGATTCTCCCGCCGCGAGTTTCTAACTACCGCTGCTGTCGGATCATTGGCTCTGGGACTGGACGTCAACGCTGAACAAACTGCTGCGGCGTCATCGCAAGGCTCGGGACAGGGCAAGACGCCCATCATTGTCTGCGCCAACAATGGCTTCAATTATCTTGACGAGGCCTACAACATGTTGCGCGGAGGTTCGGACACGCTCGATGCGGCTCTCCGCGTCATTCGCGGTCCGGAAGACGATCCCAACGATGACAGTGTTGGTCTGGGCGGCCTGCCCAACGAAGAAGGCGTGGTCGAACTCGATTCCTGCTGCATGCACGGGCCGTCGCGTCGTGCCGGATCGGTTGGCGGCGTGCGCAACATCAAGAACGTATCGTTGGCGGCCAAGGCGGTCATGGAGCACACCGGCCACGTCATGCTCGTAGGCGAGGGCGCGGAACGCTTTGCCGTGGCCGCCGGGTTCCCGCGCGAGAATCTGCTCACCGAGCGCTCTCGCAAAATCTGGTTTCTCTGGAAGGAATTCCACTCCAATGCCGACTGGTGGGGACCGGGGTTAGCCAGTCCCTACTGGCAGGCGCCATCGGAGACCAAATCACAGTCCAGCCTGTGGCAGGAGCGCTGGGACCAACTCGAGCAGATGGCCGCCAAGGTGGGCATTGAGCCGGAATTTCGAGCGGCGGCGATCCACCGCGTTCTGTTTCCTCCAACCGGCACGATTCACTGCTCGGCTCTGAACCAGAAAGGTGAGATTTCGGGCTGCACGACAACCAGCGGCCTTGCTTTCAAGCTTCCCGGACGCGTTGGCGATTCCCCAATCATCGGCGCGGGTTGCTACACAGATCAGGACGTGGGCTCCGCGGGAGCGACAGGCAGCGGAGAAGAGAACATCAAGGTAGCTGGCGCGCACACCATTGTCGAGAACATGCGGCACGGCATGTCGCCCCGCGATGCGGGTATCGATGCTCTTAAGCGGATCGTTCGCAATTACAACAACGACATGAACAAGCTTCGCTTTGTCGACATGACCTATTACATCTTGCGCAAAGACGGAGCGTACGCCTGCGTGTCGCTGTGGGAGGGCTACGCGCCCGGACAGCCCCACAAAATGGCGATCCACGACGGCAACAAGCGCTCCGAAAATGCCGTGGCCCTGTTGAAGGGCTTTTCCCAGGAATTCCCGCCCTTCCCGAACATTCCCGAGGAAGTGAAGAAGGGCTCGGTGTACGTGAAGTGATTGCTGACTCCTGACTCCTTCTACGCGAACCTCACCTTCACATCCGGCTTCTTCTCGAGGTGAATGCTCTCAATGAAGCGCACTTTGCCGGTGTTCAGAGTCATGATCACTGACGAAGTCCGGGTGCCTTCGCCGAAGAAGCGGACGCCGCGCATCAAGGCACCTTCTGTCACGCCGGTCGCGGCGAAAATCAGTTGCTTGCCGGGCGCGAGTTCCTCGGCCGTGTAGATCTTGTTCTTGTCCTTGATGCCCATGCGCGCAATGCGCTCTTCGAGTTCCGGCTTATTGATCACGAGCCGGCCGAGCATGTAGCCGTTCAGGCAGCGGATCGCCGCCGCCGTGATAACGCCTTCCGGAGCGCCGCCTGAACCCATGACCGCATGGACGCCGGTTCCGATGACCGCTGCCGCAATACCCGCGGACAGATCGCCATCGCCGATCAGCTTGATTCGCGCGCCCGCGTTGCGGATATCCGAGATCAGCTTCTCGTGACGGGGCCGGTCAAGAACGATGACCACCAGGTCCTCGACGTCGCGGTCCAGCCGCTTGGCAATATTGCGCAGGTTATCGGCGGCGGGTGCGTCCAGATCGACACAGCCTTTGCACGACGGGCCGACCACAATTTTTTCCATGTAGCAGTCGGGAGCGTTCAGCAATCCGCCGCGCGCGGACGCCGCCAGCACGGTGATCGACCCCGGCGCCCCGGTTGCGCACAGATTGGTGCCTTCCAGCGGATCGACCGCGATATCGACTTCCGGAACCTCGGTGCCGTCCGGGAAGTTGCCCCCGACCTTTTCGCCGATATAGAGCATGGGAGCTTCGTCGCGCTCGCCTTCGCCGATCACGATCGTGCCGCGCATGGGGACCGTGTCCATGGTCTCGCGCATGGCTTCGGTGGCAACCTGGTCGGCCAACTTGCGGTCGCCCTGTCCCATGGTGCGCGCCGAGGCTATGGCTGCCTTTTCGACTACCCGCAGAAACTCCAGCGCAAGGTCGCTTTCAATGTTTTGCCCAAAACTCTTGATCTTTGCTTCTGGCCTGGTTTGTGTCGCCATCAACCCTCCGATGTAGCCGGCCTGAGACTATAAACCGGACGGGCAGGTCAGGGGAAGCCGGGAGATCACGTAGGGCTGTTCTCGGTTCTCAGTTCTCCGTTCTCCGTTATCAGTTGTCGGTTAGGCACGATGACGCGATCTACGGTTGTCAGTTCCTGGAGTCGTCATCTCGAGCGCCGCCTGGCTGAGCGAAGCGAAGGAAGGCAAGTCGAGGACCTGATTGTCAGTTCTCAGTTCTCTGTTCTCAGTTTTCCGTTTGGTGGCTTAAATTGCGGAGCTTCGCTCCGCCGGACAAGGTGAGGACGCCCTTTGACAAACTCAGGGCAGGCTCTGCCCTACGCGCGTTGGCCAGATGCTGAACCCCATGTCTCGCAAAACGGTCCACAACGGGCCACCCGGTTGCGTTATTCGCTGGCGGCGCTCTCGGGGCTCTCCTGAAGGGGGTACCCCCTACCCCCTCTTTCCTGCTAAATCTTTGAATTGATTAGTTCCGTTTCAGGAAATCCTCCAAAATCTTTGAGTTGTCAGGACTTACAAGCAAAATCTTGGAAACACGGTAGTTAGCTGTGAGTTACCAGCTTTCAGCTGTCAGCTATCAGCTATCAGCTGTCAGCGTT
>DASSIO010000334.1:0-19619 GCA_035691825.1 Terriglobales bacterium
GGCATCCACCGTGTTGTATTCAGGATTCTCGCCGGCATCAGGAAAACGGTTGGGCAGCATGCCTTGGTCCACCGAGGCCGCAAAGGCCAGCAGGATGTCGCGTGCGACCTCCGGCCGGCCGGTCGCCAATGTCAAGCCGGGCAGGGCGATCATGGTGTCGCGGCCCCAATCGCTGAACCACGGATAGCCGGCGATGATTGTTTTATGGTCGCCGCGCTGCACGATGTATTGGTCGGCGGCGGCGGCCAGGCGGCGCACGAAATCATCCTCCACCTTCGGCGCTGGGCACTGATTGCGGCGCTCGGTTTCGGCGGTCCTCAGTTGTCGTGCGTCAGACGATTTGCGCGCAGTGGTGGAAGCGATAATTGCCGCTGACGGTTGCTGTGAAAGGTTGAACTTCAAAACCAACGGATTGAACAAGTCTTCAGAATAATCTAGCCCGCGCTCGCGCTCGATCCGGTACTCAAAGTTGCGGTACCAATGGCCGGTGATTTCCACGACGGACGCGTCGTGCGCCATATACAGCTCTGGGAGACCGGAATACGGCGTGACGCTGGCAAGGCCAGGTTGCAGGTTCACAGCACGATTGAGCATTCCGTTCTCGTGCGTGGTGGAGTGGTAATCGCGGAAGGCGATGAGGGGTGCGATCTCTAGCCGCAGCTCCGGTGCACGAGCAGCGCCGCCTGCAACCCGGTATTCGACCACGGTGCTGTTCTCACCATGCACCATGAATACCGATTTTTGGAGCACGACGCCGTTCACTTCATAAGTGAAGACGGGGAACGGGTCGAGGCGAAACGCCTTCAGATACTGGTAGCCCTGTGGGTGAACCGCGCCGGGATATTGATTGGCGGACAATTCAAACCGCGAGTTGCCGACAACCAATGTCTCTTCCAGTTTGGAAAGCAGGGCCATGCGCCCGACCGGCGGCTTTGTGGCCGCCACCAGCAAGGCGTGGTACCGCCGGGTGTTCAGGCCGCAGATGGTGGATGCGGCGAACCCGCCCAGGCCGTTGGTCTCGAGCCATTCGCGGCTGGTGGCTTGATCGAAGTCGGCACAGATCTGCGGGCCGAACTCAAGCGGTAAAGGCGTTCGGGTCTGCATTTGCGTCCCCCCGTGCGGCACGGCGACCGAGTGTTCCGGAACACGAAGCGCGACTTCGTCCTCCATGTGTGAAACCGAACCATGCCCCAGCAGGGGCACCGCAAGCATGTTACTGCGAACATCTCACTCCTGGGGCGAGGGCCCCCGTTATCATGGCCAGATGCCATCATACCTTCCAGACGAGTTACTGCTCCCGGAGGAGCGCATACAAGAGGAGCAAAGTCCCAGGAATCGCGGCCCATGGTTTTGCTTTCTTGCGCACGAGGAGGGAGACTCCGTGGGCGGGACTCTGGACCGTCTCGGATGCGGGGCTACGCTTCTTCCTTAGATTGTGGGCATAAGGGAGAAATATGCCTTGGAGAAGAACTTCCTGGTCGCGATTCTGAGCCGTTGATTGTCGCGATCGATACGGCGTCCGAGCAATCAATCGCTTGCAAGCCATTAGGTGGACACAAGCACGGTTGGTACACTACGTAGCCAAAACGGACGGTTAGGAGCATCTGCTGAGAGCAAAAGAAAAGCTGCTTCGGGCTGCGGTGAAGGTGTTCGCAGAGAAGGGTTTCAGCGGCGCGTCAACTCGGGAGATTGCGCGCAGGGCTCGCGTGAACCCGGTAACTTTGTTCCGCACCTTCAACAGCAAAGAACAACTGCATGCCGCCGCCGTCGATTACATGATCGACGGCCTCCAGCTTCGCAAGCAGGTGGACGCTTTAGCGCAGCGCGGTGATCCCCCTCCGAAGTTCATCGCCGGTGTCATCAAGCTCCTGGTAGATACCAGCTTCAATACACCCGAACTTCAGCGCATTATTCTGAATGCCGCCCTGGAGAAGAGCGAGGTTGCCTACACCGCGATTTGGGAACGGCTGGCGCCGATCATAAAACGTATTCAGACGCATTTATCGGAGTACATTGCGAAGGGTGAATTGCGCAAGGTTGATCCCTTGGTGGCGGCCCGACTGATTGTGAGTACGGCTGTTTATCACTATCAGCTCTATGAGCTTTTGGGTGCCAAGCTGGTCGCCGGTTTCAACCAACCCGATCTGAGCGACCGTTACACCGACATCATCTACAATGGCCTGAAACCTAGCGCATAGCAACTGCCCTGCTCGTTGAGTACCATGCGACCCCGGTGGCTCCTTTAGACCAATACATAAGGGAAAGGCAGGTTCCCAAAACGAGACGAGTACCCGAATACGAAAGTCAACAATTGCTGGCGTTCGTGCCAGCGTAGGCTCCTCTCCTGCATGGATTCGACAAGATGGGTTTCTCCAGCCGGGTCGAGCTTGTGCTCTGTGCTTTTACCACGACCGCCGCTAAAGGTCTATCCGCAGCACAATCCGATCAAGCCCACGATGTTGATGTAGGTCACCGGCGGCGCCCTGAAACCATGACCAACGCCTGAGATCGTGTCTAGTTGACTCACGTAGCTGGGCAACATACGATGACGCAATTCGCATTTCCACTTTATTGCCTGCGTGATCGGCCAGACCATTTCGCATTACAAGGTGTTGCGGCGCCTCGGCGGGGGCGGCATGGGAGTGGTGTTTGAGGCCGAGGACCTGAACCTGCCTCGCCACGTGGCGCTCAAGTTCCTTCCGGAAAACGTGGCGAACGATCCCTCGATTCTGGAGCGATTTAGGCGAGAGGCCTACGCCGCCTCGGCGCTCAACCATCCGAACATCTGCACCATCCACGAGATTGGCTCGCACGAGCAGCAGCCGTTCATTGTCATGGAGTACCTGGACGGGGCCACGCTCAAACACCTGATTACCGGGAAGGCAATGGAAGTGGAGCGGGTGCTGGAGCTGGGAATCCAGATTGCCGATGCTCTGGACGCTGCCCACTCCCAGGGGATCATTCATCGCGACATCAAGCCGGCCAACATTTTCGTAACTGCGCGCGGACATGCCAAGGTACTGGACTTCGGCCTGGCGAAGGTAACCGCCAAGCAGCAGCCGGCGATGGTTTCCTCCGCCGGCGTGGAAGCCACGGCGGCCATGGCGGTTGCCGAAGAACACCTGACGAGCCCGGGCACGGCGCTCGGTACCGTGGCGTACATGTCTCCGGAGCAAGCGTTGGGCAAGGACCTGGATCACCGCGCCGACCTGTTTTCCTTCGGCGCCGTGGTCTACGAGATGGTGACGGGCACGATTCCATTCCGCGGCGATACCAGCGCTGCGGTGTTCGACGCCATCCTGCACAAGGCTCCGACCGCGCCAGTGCGGCTCAATCCCGATGTCCCTCCGAAGCTGGAAGAGCTGATCAACAAGGCGTTGGAAAAGGACGCGCGGCTGCGCTACCAGACCGCGTCCGACATGCGGGCGGACATGCAGCGCCTGAAGCGCGACACAGATTCCAGCCGGCATGTTTTGCCGGTTGACGAAGCCCAGGCCGAGAGCGCGATCGCAACGCCTGCCGCCAGCAGCGCTCGGATCAGTGTCGCCCAACCGGCGGCGCGGCGACAGGCCCCCAAGAAGTTGGTATTGGCGTCGATTGCAGCGGCGGTTGTGTTGGCCCTGGTCGCGGCCGGGGCGTTCCTGTGGTTCGGCAAGCGGCAGACTCCTGCGCGGGCTGGCGCGACCGGACGCAAAGCGCTGGCGGTGCTCTACTTCAGCAACCTATCGCAGGACCCGTCGCTGAACTGGCTGGACCGCGGTTTCTCGGAGATGCTGACGACCAACCTAGCGCAGACACAGGGGCTGGACGTTCTCTCTACCGAGCGCGTGCAAAGCTCGCTGCAACGGTTGGGCAAGAAGGGAGCGGGCGAAGCTGACCCGGCAGTTGCACAGGCGGTGGCGCGCGATGTTGGGGCGGACGCGTTCATCACCGGGGCTTTGCTAAAGGTCGGGCCAACGCAGCTGCGGCTTGACGTACGCGTGCAGGACACGCAATCAGGGCAGATTCTGGAATCGGAAAAGCTGGATGGTGAAAGCATCCAAAACATCTTTGGGATGGTGGATTCGCTGACGGCGCGCATTGCCGGACATTTTGCGCAAGGGGCGGCAGCGGGCAGCGCGCCTACGGTGGAACAGACCTTGACGTCGAACGTCGAAGCCTACCGCCACTACCAGCTCGGGGTGGATTACGAACAGCGTTACCTGAACCATGACGCGATCCGCGAATTTACGGATGCGGTGCGGTTGGACCCGCAGTTTGCGCTGGCCTACCTTCATCTGTCGAACAATTACTTGTTTACTGCAGACCTGCGCAAGGCGGACGAAGTTTCGCAACAGGTGGCGAAGTTGCAATCGCGGCTGCCACGGCACGAGCAACTGCTGTTCGAGGCATCGCTAACAAGGCGGGGGCGGGATTTGGAGGGCCTGGTGCGCACGCTGGAGGCTATCGTCGCCGAATTTCCGCGTGATACGGAGTCGCGCGCAAGACTCGCAGTGACGCTCCACCTGGTGGACCAGGATGAGCGCGCGGTAAAGCTAATGCGTGATGGATTGGCGCAGGATCCCAAGGACGAGAACCTGATCAACATCATGGGATACGCTTATGCGAATGTCGGCGACCTCTCGTCGGCGCTTCGCGCCAACGATGAATATCTAGCGATGCGCCCCAAAGACTCCAACCCCTGGGACACGCGCGGCGACATTCTGTTCAGGCTCGGCCGAGACGACGAAGCCATTGCCGCGTACCGAAAAGCGCTGGAACTCACTCCTGATTTCCAGGATTACCAGGAATACGTGAAGCTGGGCTGGGTTTATGCGGACCAAGGCAAGTACGCGCTGGCCGACGCCGCCCTGCCGGAATATGCGCAGCATACGACGGCCTTAACCAAGCTCTCGTTGCCGATTATCCAGGCGCAATGGCAGCAAATGCGCGGTAATGTTGAGGGTGCGCTGGCTAACTATCGCAAGGCGGTTGCGCAACTCGCGGCAGCCGGACAGAACTCCACTGCGGCCGACGCCCTGCAATCGATGGTTACCGTCGCCAGGCTTTCAGGAAAAACGGCATCCGCGCTCGCCTTTGCGCGGCAGCAAAAGCTGCACGGCGAAGAGTTGCCGGCCATCGCATTGCTGGAGGCAGCGAATGGTGATGAAGCTGCCGGCGATCGCGCGCTCCAGCAATATGCAGCCACGCGTTCTTGGGTTTCGCCCAAGTACATCGAACAGCAGCGCGCTTTCGGCCAGATGTTGGCTGCCCTGGCGCGCAATGACAGCCGCAGTGTTCTGGCCATCGCCGACCGGTTGCCTCCCCGCACCGCCCCGGTGTTGTTGTTCGCGAAAGCAAGAGCAAGCCTGCTCCAGCAGGACTACGCCTCGGCCGAGAGAGGTTTTCAGCGCGTCATCGTGGAAAGCCGAATACCGGCAACCGGCGACTTTGGCGCGACCCTGCGCCTGGTGCCGCTGCATTCCATTTTCTCCCGCTACCACCTCGGCCAGGTGTACGAGGCAACAGGAAAATCGCAGCAGGCCATCGACGAATATCAATCCTTCCTCTCGCATTTCGAGGGCTCGGGGACGGCACTGCCCGAGGTGGAGAAGGCGCAGAGCGCCGTCAAGAAGCTGATGCGGTAGTCACATCGGCTGAATCTCGCGAAGTGCGGCCACTTGGCAGTCTGACTCCTCTCAGGCTCTCGGTTTCTGCACGCCGTAATGAAGTTGAACAACACCGTCCGAAAATTGTTGCACCGATAGCAGCAGGAGAGGCACTTCGCGATGCCTCGGTGCAATCAGGGGAATGCCTTCCCCGATGAATGTCGGCACGACGGTGAGCATGAACTCGTCGATCGCGTCCTCGTCAAGGAAGGACCCAATGATCTCACCCCCGCCCATCATCCAGATGTTCTTGCCAGCTTGCTTGCGCAGGCGTTCGGCAAAAGCCCTGATTGACTCCGTGATGAATTGGACACCGGCAGGCACGGATGCAGGAGGCGGCGGCCGGCGAGAGAACACGTAATGCACGTCATCTCCGCCAAAGCTTGCGCCCATCTTTACACTCTGGTCGAAAGTCTTGCGACCGAGAATCTTGGCATCGACTGATTTTGAGAATTCCGGTAGGCCGTAGAAGCCCTTTGGAGCCGGCCGTCTCGTCAGCCAATCGAGATTGCCATCAGTTCGGGCGACGTAGCCGTCCGCGCTCGTCGCAATATTGACAATGATTCTTCGCTTTGACACGGCATCCCCCTCAAGGTGCCAGCGGATCAGCGCACAGATAAACAGCACGTCCTGTGCGCCCGGATTCATGGCCCTGGCGGAGTTTGCGACATCAGAGTGCGCGTGTCCGTCCTGTGTATTCAGCAGGGCCCAGACCAGCTTGCCATTGTCTTCGTGCTTGTTCCCGACGGTCAATCAACTGCTTGTAGAACTCGACGCAGCGGACGACGTCAGATGCGAAAATCATCGCCGGCTAAATCTCTTGTACGCGCGGAGGGGTTGACTGCCGAATTGATTCTGTTGGGTTTGTCGATGGGTGTTGACCTGCGTTTGGTCAAAATTTGGTCAAAGTCTTCAGTTATGTTCGATCGGCTTATCGCAAGCGACCGCGCACTAGCGTTCCTTCGAACCAACAATTGACTGCGAGCCACGGCTAAGAACGTAATAACAGTTCACCTTCGACGAGATTGTCGTCGAGATTGACTGAGATTCGAAACCCGAGCCGTTTCAACATCGCACACATCTGCCGGTTCTCGGGCAGAGTGGTGCCGATGACACGCTCAAGATTTTCATCGCGGGCAACGCGTAGCAAACGCCTCATCATCTCGCTTCCTAATCCGCGGCCCTGGCAATCATCGCTGGTAATCGCGGCTATCTCTCCGTCATTGCCGCGGTGCATTTTCGTCAGGTTCCCTAGGGCAATAATCCGCCGTTCCTCGGTGTGCGGGTCACGACGCTCTGCTACTAATGCGATTTCGCGGTCGTAATCAATGAAGCAGATTCGCGTAAGCTGGTCATGCGTGGTGCGCTGATCCAACGCCATACCCTGGAAATAGCGCAGGTACACGCTGCGGTCGGAGAGCCTCTCGTGAAACTTTATCATCAGCGGTTCATCTTCGGCGCGAATCGGGCGAATGGTAACAGCCTGGCCATCCTTCATCACCCAGGAAGAAACATACTGAATCGGGTAAGGGCGAATAGCCGGCCTCGGCAGTTGCTCGCGCCGAACCTCCGGCCCGTGGACTTCGATCCGGGTGCTGCGCGCGAGCAGTGAGTTGCGACCGGCCGAGAGATTGATTTCGAGCTCCCGGATCCACGGTTGCTCCACCATCAGTTCACTAAAGCGGACCAGCATCCCTTCCAGTTCAGCCAGGTCGACATGCGCGTGACCGTCGGCGCCGTGCAATACCCTGTAGATCCTCGTTCGTTCCATGACGCGGCGTGCCAGCGTGGCATTCAGCGGCGGCAGTCCGACCGCGTGATCGCGGAAGACGTTCGACATCGTTCCTCCAAGGCCGAACAGCAGCACCGGCCCAAGCTGCGGATCGAGCTTGCTCGCGATGCGCAGGTCGTAGCACTGGCCCCTCTGTTTCGGCTGCAGTGCCATGGCAAACCGGTGCCCTGCCTCGGTGCTCCCCTCTAGCCGCCGCATAATCATCTTCCATGCGCTACGGACGTTCTCGGCATCGAACAAGTCCAGCGGCATGCCATCCATGGCGACCGCTGCTGCCCCTCCGTCGCAAACTATCTGGAGCTCGACCGGAAACCCTATTTCGCTGGCAATCCGTACTGCTTCCTCCTCGTTGCCGGCCAGCCGCGTTGTCACGGTCGAGATGCCATACGCCGCCAGCAGCGATATGGCTTCAACCTCAGTCAAGGTGCTACGTCCGCCATCGCGTGCGCTGTCGACTATGTTGGTGGCAAGCTGTCGCAGCACTTGTTCCGGCCCATCGCTGCGGAACATGGGCGTCTCGTAGATGCCGCGCAGGTTATAGCTGTACCGCCACATATAACTGAAAACCCGGGCGGCGGTATGGGGAGAAGGCAGCGTAGGAATGCAAGCTCGCGTGACTATCTCCTCTTTGGCCGCCGTGCTTCCCCCCAAGAGGCACGCGAGGACTGGTTTGCCCGCGGTGTCGCGCATGTTCAGCAGCAGTTCAGTTGCTTTCCTCGGGTCCGAGAAAGCCTGAGGCACTGTGACCAACAGTAAGCCGTCGCAGTTGCTATCTCTGGCTGCGATTTCAACCGCTTTGACGTACGCCTCGGGATTGCCGTCATCCCGGACATCTCCGCCAGCACGTTGGCTCACATGAACAGGAAGTACGCTGTCGAACTCTCTTCGGCCTTCCGGTGACAACTCTGCTAGTTCTCCTCCCATTGCGACCACGCTGTCGGCCGCCAAAACCTCCGGGCCGCTGGCATTGCTGACCACCATGAGTCGAGGGCCTTTGGGACGGGGCTGCTTCGACAGGGCGTCGGCGGTGAAAAACAGGTCATTGATCGTGTCGACTCGCAGTACGCCTACCCGGCGAAACGCTGCGTCCAGCACCTCATCATCTGCGCCACCGTCAAGCTGCCATACCATGGCTCGCGCCGTCGCCTGACTACGGCCGGCCTTGATCACAATGATCGGCTTTTTCAGCGAAACTTCGCGCGCGGCGGAAAGAAAAGAACGGACGTTCCCCATGGTTACTATGTGCAGCAGGATCGTCTGCGTTCGGGGGTCACTGCCGAAATAGTCGATGAGGTCACCCCAACCCACGTCGAGCATGCTGCCAACGTGGACGAACGCGCTGAACCCAACAATCTCTTTGAGGCTCCACTCGAGAATTGCGCCTCCCAGGGCGATGCTCTGGCTCACGAATGCCACACTGCCGCCCAAGGGCATCGGCAGCCCCGGCGTTGCATTGAGTTCCGTGTGCGGATTGATAACGCCTAGACTGCCGGGTCCAAGCACACGTAGGCGAGAGCCTTTCAACTGTTCGGAAATCCGGTGACCAAGCCCGCTGTCTTCTTCTCCGCAGCCGCTGACGCCATCCGAAAGGACGATTGCCGCTTTCACCAGCGCTTCCGCGCACTCGCCGATGATCTCGGACAGGTATTCCTTGGGGCTGGCGATCACGGCCAGGTCCACGGCTGCCGGTACCGCTGAAATCTTGGGGAACGCCTGGACCGCCATGACGCGTGATCGGTTGCGATCGACGGGAAAAACCGCGTCTCCAATGGGACTGTTCAGCAACGCCGAGAGAACCTTGTACCCCACCGTTCCCGGCTGCTCGGGGGCGTCAATCACCGCCACCGTTTTGGGATTGAATAGGGGATTGAGGGACGCGCGTTTGCCGAGCAGCAACTCTTCGAGATCGTTCTGAGGCGTCGCGTCGAGAGGGGAGTGACCGGCAACACCCATATGGCCTCTGACATTTCCCGTACGAGGTCTAGATTTTGTGGGCCGGAGAGAAAACAGCTTTTGCCTTCAAAGATACCAGGTGGAGCGGCAAGAGTATGCGCACAGATGTCCGGCGGCGCGGTGACGCACATCACATGCCGGAGTGATCATGTCCGCGAAACAAGATACAAGCCTCTGTCTCTTGTTTGACTCGCATGGCAATGATGCTAATATCCGCGCATCTATGGCGTCCCCGGGTCTCATTGTCGGGCGCACGCTGGGCCATTATCGAATTGTCGAGAAGATCGGGGCCGGCGGCATGGGTGTGGTCTACCGGGCGCATGACGAGCGCCTGGAACGTGATGTCGCCCTTAAAGTCTTGCCGCCAGGAACCCTCGCCGACGAATCCGCGCGCAAGCGGTTTCGCAGGGAGGCGATAGCCCTCTCCAAAGCGAACCATCCCAACATCGCCACAGTCCACGATTTCGACACGCAGGACGGATTGGACTTCCTGGTGATGGAATACATCCCCGGAACGACACTGTGCGAGAAACTGGCCAGCCGATCGCTGTCCGAAAAGGAAGTTATCACCCTGGGAATGCAACTGGCTGAAGGCTTGTCCGCGGCACACGAACATGGGGTAGTTCATCGCGATGTGAAACCTGCCAACCTGCGACTCACCGTCGACGGGCGGCTCAAGATTCTGGACTTTGGCTTGGCGAAACTTCGATCGGGGGCGAGCGCCACGACGAAGAGTCAGAGCCTGACCGAGACGCACGCGGTGATCGGGACTCTGCCCTACATGGCCCCGGAGCAGTTACTGGGGGGAGAGATCGACGCTCGCACCGACATCCATGCGGCGGGATTAGTGCTGTACGAAATGGCCACGGGACGACGCCCTTTCGCCGAGGTGGAACGCTCGCAACTGATCGGAGCGATACTGCATCAGGCACCTGTACCACCGAGCCAGCTAAGCCCAAATGTTTCGGCAGAAATAGAACGGATTATCGGCAAGTGCTTGGAGAAGGAGCCGGAGAACCGTTATCAATCAGCGAAAGAACTAGCAGTCGATTTGCGCCGGATAGCACTGGCGAGTAGTAGGGCGGGGGGACCGTCGGCGACGCGATTGCGCAGGGATTGGGCGAGCAAGACAGCGGTGGTAGCTCTCACTATGGGAGCGCTTCTGGTTATGGGGGCCCTGCTCTTCCGCTCGCGACGCGTGTACGCCCTAAACCCGTCCGACACAATTGTGCTCGCGGACTTCGTAAACTCCACCTCTGATCCCGTTTTCGACGACACGTTGAACCAGGCCCTTACGGTGGACTTGGAGCAGTCACCGTTTCTCAAGATCCTTCCGCAGACAAAGATACAGGACACGTTGCGTCTCATGGGGCGCTCCCCGGATGAATCCGTGACACCGGAAGTCGGCCGAGAGCTTTGCCAGCGCGCCGGAGGTAAAGCAGTGTTATGGGGTTCCATCGCCACGCTGGGTACCCAGTATGTGATCGGACTGACGGCGGCGGAATGCAGCACCGGCGACCACCTGGCCAGCGAGCAGATACAGTCGGTGAACAAAGAGTCCGTGCTCAAAGTGCTCGGCAAAGCCGCGTCCGGCCTGCGAAGCAAGTTGGGGGAATCCCTGAGTTCGGTGCAGAAATTCGATGCGCCGCTCGAACAGGCCACAACAGCTTCGCTGGAGGCCTTGAAGGCCTACTCGCTAGCGAGAAAGACCCAACATCAAAAAGGAAACTCCGCTGCCATTCCTCTTTTCAAGCGCGCCATTGAACTCGATCCAAATTTTGCGGTCGCCCATGCTGCGTTGGGACTCGCGTATTCCAATCTCGGGGAACCCGGCTTGGCGAACGATTACCTGCAACGTGCGTATGAGCTGCGCGACCGTGTAAGCGAGCGAGAAAAGCTCCGCATCTCTGCCTTCTACCATAGCTATGTTCGAGGGGACTTGGTAAAAGGCAACGAGATTTACGAGCTCTGGGCCCAGGAGTATCCACGCGACGGAGTACCTCTCGGTAACCTGGGCGCCAATTATTCCTACATGGGCCAATACGAGAAAGCAGTGTCACAAACGCTCGAGCACCTCCGCATCGACCCGGATGATGCGTTGGGTTACGGCAATCTCGTTGTGCAGTACGCTGCCCTGAATCGCTTCGACGAAGCAAAGGCCGTTTATCAGCAGGCGATGGCACGCAAGCTCGAAGACACCGGCCTCCACGCGAACCTGTACGGAGTTGCCTTTCTCCAAGCGGATGCCGCGGAGATGCAACGGCAAATTGCGTGGGCTGCCGGCCAACCGGGAGCGGAGGATCTTCTGCTTTCGCTAGCTTCGGACACCGAAGCCTTTTACGGGCACCTCTCAAAGGCAAGGGCATTGTCGCTGCGCGCCATCGATTCTGCCCGGCGCAGCGACCAAAAAGAAACCGCAGCAGGATGGCAGATCAATGCGGCGCTGCGCGAAGCGGAATTCGGGAACGCCGCCCCGGCTCGTAAAGCGACTTCATCGGCGCTAGCTCTAGCTTCCACGCGGGACGTACAGATTCTCGCTGCGCTGGCGTTAGCAAGAGCCGGAGCATTGGTCGAAGCGGAGAAGATCGCGCAAGATTTGGCAAAGCGCTTTCCGCGCGACACTCTGATTAACAGCTATTGGCTCCCTACCATCAATGCGGCCATCGAAATTAATCGCAGGAATCCGTCCAAAGCAATCGAGATTTTTCAGGTTACAGCTCCGTACGAACTGGGCGAATCATATCCCCAGTTCCAAGTGGGCGGATCCCTGTATCCCGTCTATGTTCGGGCACAGGCTTACCTGCTTCTGCACCGAGGTGATGAAGCTGCCGCGGAATTTCAAAGAATCATCGATCATCGCGGCATCCTGATGAATTGCCCGCTTGGGGCGCTTGCTCGCCTCGGCCTCGCCCGCGCCCATGCCTTGCAGGGCCACGCCGTCACGGCCCGTTCCGAGTATCAGAATTTCCTCAACCTCTGGGAAGACGCCGACCCCGTCATCCCCATATTGAAGCAAGCCAAAGCGGAATTCGCCAAACTGCAGTAGCTAGTGTGCTGTTCTAACGCTTCGTTACAATGCCTAACCTTGCGAGCTAGCGAGCGCGCCGAAAACAGTCCACACAAAGTAACGGCTACGATTCCAGCGTCGTGGAAACGATCCGAGCCTCTGCAACGCTATTTATTTGGTCTCGGCGGGGAGATGCTTATTGCGCTTCCGAGACATCACGATTCTCGTGCCTCCAGCGCTTTTTACTTTTTCCACAAGCGGTAAGAATCCAGAATTTTTCCAAAATGGGAAAGCGCCCCCCACTGACCATCCTAATGTGCAATGTGCTGAAACTATTCGTAGATGGGACGATCTCGGCCGATGTGAGGGGTTTTTCCAATCGTTTTCCACAAATCTGTGGAAAGCGATTCGCTGTGGAAAGATGGTGCAAAAAGAAATTTTCACCTCGGAGTATTACCATTAGGAATTCGATTTGCTGGAAGGGTGTTTACCGTCCCGCTGACGCGACCCGCTTCCGCATTCTGTCGAACTGCAGGTGCCCGCCCTCGTCGGCACCTGCGGTGAAGAAGGAGCCGCCGATGAAGCGCTGAGGGGAGCATCGCGAAGCGAAGACACAGGTCGCAGTTGAGCACGTGTCCGTGAGCGTTGGGGATGGTTCCGCTGCTCTTTCCTTTGGCTAATAGCTCGACGACGAAGGGAGACAAAACATTATGATCCGGCTACGCAACATCTTACTTGTTGCACTGATACTCGGATTCGCTTTACTGGCTTCCGTTACAGCATCAGCCCATTGCGACACCATGAAGGGGCCGGTGGTTGCGACCGCCAAGCTCGCGCTGGAAACAGGTGATGTAACTCCAGTGCTTAAGTGGGTCAAGAAGGAGCACGAGGCAGAGATCCGGGCGGCATTCGCGCACACGCTCAAAGTGCGCGCCCTGGGCGCCGAGGCCGGGGAATTGGCCGACAACTACTTCTTCGAGACGCTGGTTAGGGTCCATCGCGCGGGCGAGGGTGCGCCGTATACAGGACTCTCTGCTGAGAACCCCGAACCAGCTATCGAGGCCGCAGATAAGGCGCTGGTCAGTGGCTCCGTCGACGAGCTAGTGAGGATGATCACTGAAAACGTTGCCGCAGGCATTCGTGAACGCTTTGGGCGTGCCCAGGAGACCAGAAAACATGCCGACAAAAGCGTGGAAGCTGGGCGGGAATACATCGAGGCGTATGTCCTCTTCACGCATTTCGTGGAGCGACTTCACCTGGATGCGAAGGGATCCGTGGTCCATAAGGCGAAGATCGAAGCGGTCCAGACGGAAGCTGCACATCGCGATTAGTGATGTAACTGCGGCGGCAAACTTCTTAAGTGCGTCCCGCGCGGCGCATTGTTGCGCTCCACAACCCAGGCTTCCGTGGGGCTGTGGAGCCAAATTGGTTTGCAGCGTCTGATTGTCGTACAGGTGTCCCGCTGTGGGAAGACCACGCCTTATTGATGTTCGGCCAATTCCGCAGCCTCTGCGTCGGCTTTGGTTTTTTGCACGGTCCCGTCCGCGTGGTTCGGCGGAGAGGGGACCGTATCTAGCTTCAAACATTGCGGTTTTCGACGTATTCATTACGCGAAACTAAAAGGCGAGCGCATGCCGACCGTGCTCGCCCCACTGGTGCTCAAATAATATGAACCTCTTCACGTTTGTGATCCTGTGGCTGAATGGCCTATCCAGTTTTTAGCGCTGCCAGCTTTTCTTTCAACTTTGCGACCGATTCTTTAGCACGGCCTATCCGCTGTTGAACTTTGCCCGCCTTCTTTTCGACATTCCCCTGGGCTTTCAAACTGCGGTCCTTCGTAATCTTTCCGGTCTCCTCCTTAATTGTTCCTTTTACTTCGTGGAAGCTGCCCTTGATCTTGTCGTTCGTGCTGGTTTTAATTTTTCTCCCCGTTCTTCGTAAGTCCTGGATTGCATTGATGGCTGTCGACTTGCGTGAGTTCCGTGCAATCTGAGGCCTTCTGTGCGAGTGTTCAATTTTGAACTTCCAGGGTCTCTACATCTGCGAAAATCGTGAAGAAATTCGGCTTATGGGTTCGCAAGCGAAGCGTGGTTTCGGGCCATCGAAACGCCGTGAGAAACACCTGCCCCAGGACTGCTTCGGGTGCCATGACTGTCTGCTTAAAAGAGCGGAGATGTGCTCGGTCACAGCCACCGGCGCCAACTTCTGTGGCAGGGCCCTCCCTGGAGGATTCAATCAACTACGTCTAGCTGGCAGGGCTTTCTTGCGACACCGAACTGCCGAGCGCAGCGTCAGGAGCGCCACCTTCATCATCCATTCGCGACACGGCCTCTTCGTCCAGGCGCCGCTGAGTGGATGAAAAGGATTCTGCGGCGTCACTCTTCTTTCTTCGCCAGGAAATGGTCAGCAAAAAGGCGCTCTCTTCCAGCGCTTCGATGTCGTGCAATACGCCGCAGTCGAGCACCAACAAATGGCCCGCCGACACATTCACCTTTCGATTGGCCAGATGCATACACACCTGCCCTTTCAACTGTTGAATGGAGATCCTTCCTTCTGCTCTGTTCTGGCGCATCCGAGTGCCGCCCTTCATCAGAATCAGAACAATCCGGAAATCAGGATATTTCGCGAGCGTCTTGGAACTCCGACCGGCTTCCCGCTGCCAGGAGTCTTCTCGCCGGAGTTGCTGCAACTCACGATCCAAGTCGATTTGTAGCAGAGGTTCCGCTAATCCGGGCAATCGGTTCAATGCTTCAATGCCATCACCGGGGTGGCAAGTGGTGAGATTCGTGGCCATGATGAACACCTTCCTCCTGGGCCTCTCCGTCGCACCTCCGTGCAGCCAATAAACCTGAACCCTGAGGCGGCGCAGGCTATCTGAAAGCTCGGGAGAGCCTAGAAGACGATGATCGACGATATGTTGCGGCAAAACTGGTCAACATTGCACAGCGCTCGTGTGCCGCTCAGGCTGGGGCAAAGGCATGAAAAAGGGAGGCGAATGGCTCCATCACCCCGAGACGCGACCGTCCCATCGGTATACGAGGTTAGACGCGGGGAAAATGAATATTCAGCTTATAGCAAATGAAGAGAACGAGGATCGCGCCCAGCGTGGAAAAAATGAGGCCGGCGGGATGATACCGTTCGTTTGCCGGACGTGAAAACATGTGGGTAACGCCGCCGCCCAGAATCGATCCGATGATGCCGAGCACGATCGTCCAGAAGATCGTTATATGCACGTGCATCACCGATTTCGCGATGATCCCCGAGAGTAGCCCAATCAGAATGTACCAGATTATGTGAAACATACTTTTCCTCCAGAGTGCCTATTTTTTCTTTCCCAACAACCCGCCCAGGATGCCGCTCAAGCCCTGTTGACCCGGTTGCTGCTGCTGGGGTTGAAGTGAAGTGACGATGCCGCTGCTCACCATACCGCCCACATCCGGCACGAAGACCGGTGACGATGTCGTTCCCTGGATCATGAAAGGGACGTTTCCTTTGGCGCTTTGCCCAAGCATGGGGATTCCGGAAGCCAGCTGCCCCAGCATGCTGCCCTGGCCCGGGTTGGCCAGAGTCGCCACCATGTGAAACTCGAGCGCGTTGTTAGCCCCGATGGTTCCCCGTCCCATCATCGTTCCTATCGCGGGGACAATGAGTTTCAAGTTGTCGGCGCGGATGCCCTCTGGCGAGATGCGGAGGTTCGAGCTGAGCGTCTGTATAAGGGTGTCTGACCCTCCCTTCAACCCCGTCAGGGCAGACAAGACGGACATCTTGGAGGCCAGATCGAATCCGGTCAGGCGCGCGTTCGAGACCTTCAGGTCGCCAGTCGTCACCAGTCGGTTTACCGCTCCTTCAATCGCCAGGTCGGCATCCGCAGTACCGCCGTGCAGCCCGGCCCCGGACGGCAGTATCACTCCCAGCGCGGGCAGCAGGCCTTCGATGTCTGCCACCGGCAGCGCCGATCCGTTCAATTTCAACTGGACCACGGTGGACTGCCCCTGCGTGTTGTAGTTGCCCGATAAGTGCAGCGTACTTTTGCCGGTATGGATTTCTCCGCGGGAGAGCACGCCCGCCTGTTGGACCAGATCGTAGTCGGACGCGTAGTCGACTTTCACGGGTTCCTTCGCTGGCCCACCGTTAAGTGTCAACCTCAGCTTGTCCGCCTTCACTGCGCCCTCGGTGTGCGCTTTCTTGCCGTCAGACTTCATGGTGCCCGTATAGTCGAGCACGCCACCCAGACCGGAAGCAGGATCAATAAAGCCGGTGGTGGCGAGGTCTAAGTGCTGCAACGTGAGGGCTGCCGAAAGAGGCGTCTCCGCTGTGTCCGCACGGTTGATTGGTCCTGCCGTGCCTTCCACCTTCACCTCGCCGCCGCCCGGCGTCTTGGCGGCAAACGTATACGGAATCTGGGATTCGTAGGAGACGTTGCGCGCGGTCACGTTCACCGCCTCATACGTGCTGGGTTTGTCGCGGTTTAACCAGCTGCCGACCGTCACCCGGCCATTGACAATCCGCAGTTTTTGGATCGCCAGCTCCGGCGCGGAACTCTTTGCCGTCTTCGGCCCGCTGCCCAGGCTGGAGAAGTTCCACTTGCCCGAGGATGAACGCAGCAAGACGAGCTCCGGTTGTTTCAGTGTCAGCGCGGTCAGGCGCACCGAACGTGAAAGCAACAGGGGCATCAGTTCTACACTGACGTCGACCGATTTTGCGCTCAGGAATGGCGCCTGGCTGAAAGCTGGGTCGTCCGCAATGCTGATGTCTCGCGCGGAGATTCCACCGGAAAACAGCGACAGGCTCAAATCAGCTACCTGCACCTTCCTGCCCAGTGAGTTGCTGAGTTGCGCTTCGATGGTCGGACGAAAGCTGTTGGCATCGATCAACAGGTATGCAGTGATCACGAGAATCAGCACGACGCCGACAAGTCCCCCGGCGATGTACAACATTTTCTTTTTCATAAGGGTCTCCCGCCTGGCCAGCAAACTTGGTTGCGGACGATCAAGCATCGAGACTGAACCTGCCATAATGCTACGGGCCACACACCACGCAAGTCTGTGCAATTTCGACCAGCTGGAGAACTTTAGAGTAATAAAGCAAATTCCCGGTTAGGGAACTGAACAACTACAGCGCTGCTCGCTGAAGGGTCGCGGATGCGACGTTCCTCATCATGGTCAATTGTGAGCAGTATTCAGTCCCGCCAACGTTCACAATGGCATCTCAAAGTTCCTCAAGGGAGATTCAGAGATGAAGATTGCAAGAATCGTGGCACTTCTTATGGTTGTTGGGGTGACCGCCCTGGCAATGCCGCCTCCGGCACAAGCGCAGTCGCAGCCCAGTTACGGCGACCAGGCCATTCAACAGCACTCAACGATGGCCCTGGAGCCCATGAATGAGACCCCAACGTTCCGGGTGACTGTAATCAGCCGGACGATTCAGGCCGTAAATTACCACCATCGCAGCGGGGCAACGACGCTGGGGTTCAAAGGAACGGAGTTGATGCCCGAATCTCATGCTCAGGCGAGGGTAAACAGCAAGAAGGGCTACATTGCGATCGAGGTCGAATTTCACGGTCTGGAAAAGCCCACGAGCTTCGGCAGTGAGTATCTGACCTACGTACTGTGGGCGATTACGCCCGAAGGCCGGTCAGTGAACCTGGGCGAAGTGTTGGTGAGTGGCAAGAGCAGCAAGCTCGATGTCACCACGGACCTGCAGGCATTCGCGTTGATTGTTACCGCGGAACCGTACTATGCCGTGCGGCGTCCCAGCAACGTCGTGGTGCTCGAGAACGTGGTTCGCGCAGATACGGTGGGAAGTACACAACCTGTGAATGCGAAGTACGAACTTCTGGAGCGCGGCGGGTACATCCCCACCGGCTACAAGTTCGATCCCGTCGTTTTGAATGCTAAGTTGCCGCTGGAATTCTTTGAAGCGCGCAATGCGTTGCGCATCGCTCAGTCAGCCGGGGCGGAGAAATACGCCGGCTCCAGCTACGAGCGTGCCGTCCAACTGATGAACCAGGCAGATGGATACGCCACTCGGAAAGAAATTCAGAAGAAGCCCCTGATCTCAGTGTCGCGCGAAGCGGTGCAGACGGCGGAAGACGCTCGCGAAATTTCCGTGAAACGCATCGAAGCCGAGCGCATTGAAACGGAAGCCAACGCGGCGGCCGATCGCGAAGCGAAAGCCAAGGCTCAGACCATGAGCGCCGAAGCTGATACCGCTGATGCGATCCGCGCACGAGACCAGGCCGAGCGCCAGAAGCACCAAGCCGAGGCGGACGCTCTCCGCTCACGCGAAGATGCCGAACGCCAGAAAGTCCAAGCCGAGGCCGACGCACTGCAGCAGAGACAAGCCGCAGACGCCGAGGCAGAGCGTAATCGCCTTGCTGCCGCCGTTGCCGCCGCGACCGCGGATGAGCAGCTCCAGCAAGCCCTGCGCGAAAAGAAAGAGCTTCGCGCTCAGTTGCTGCTGCAATTCAACACCATCCTCGAGACTCGCGACACCGCTCGCGGACTGGTGGTCAACATGTCCGACGTTCTCTTCGACACGGGCAAACAAGCATTGCGTCCGGCGGCGCGTGAAAAGCTGGCGAAGATCAGCGGCATCCTGCTCAGCTATCCCGGCCTTAAGCTGGGAATCGAAGGCAATACCGATAGCGTCGGAAGCGACGTCTACAACCAGGGCCTCTCGGAAAGACGCGCGGAATCGGTCCGCGGCTATCTGGCCGAGCAAGGGATTCCTGCGGCCTCGATGACGGCAACGGGCTTCGGAAAAACTCAGCCCATTGCATCCAACGACACTGCAAAAGGTCGTCAGCAGAATCGGCGGGTCGAGTTAGTTGTATCTGGAGAAGTGATCGGAACCACGATCGGTGAGCTGCGTATGCAACCCACCACGCTCCCCCAGCCCAGGTAACCGGAGGGCGCAACCACGCCTCGGTAATCCTCCCATAGAGCCGGCTCCTGGCGAGCCGGCTCTTTCTAGTCTACGGAGCCTGCGTGCTAACAGCTTTCGCGCGGCCGCGACAGTCGACGATTCCAGCGCCGGCGGGTGGTGACGAGCCCTCTGCTTTGTCGCCGTACCCTCGAAACCAATTTTGACGATCATCCGATAGTTCCCAACTATCGTGATTCAATAAGCGTTGGGAAGAACAATCCTCTAGCAGCGTCGCGAATCTGCCGATCTTGGTCCGCCCCGATTGATTCTTCCGATGGAGATCTCACCCGGC
>DASSIO010000335.1:0-4654 GCA_035691825.1 Terriglobales bacterium
GCTTGATGAGAATCTTCAGCTCTTTATTTCCCCGTCGATTGATGACTGGAAGCCGATTGAAGATCATGGCATCACCGCAGTGATAGACCTGGACGGTGATCTCGACTTGGGCATTCCAAACATTCCCAATCACATGCTCTATGTCTACTTCCCCATCTTCGATGAGGACCTGCCAAATTTGAACAAGCTGCATGCGCTGGCGAGGCTTGGGGCGCGATTGGTGGCCAACGGCGAGAAAGTTCTGGCGCACTGTGGCATGGGCCTCAACCGGTCGGCTCTGGTCGCGGGAATGGTGCTGACCTATCTCGGGATGACAGGTGAGGATGCCGTGGCGCTTCTAAGGGAAAAACGGCCCGGCGCGTTATTCAACGAAAACTTCGCTGCCTACCTCGCGACACTGCCGCCAACACCACGGCACCGCGTCGGAGAGCCCGACTCATCCGGTAAGGCGGCTTCTGGGGACTGAAGACAAGTTCCCGTGTTGCTGACCATCCGCACAAAACGACTGTGGACGCAATTCCTCTGTCAAGGCGATCTAATGCCAATTTCAATTTTCGCCTGTCGCGCTGGACCGATGCACTTCGACTATGCGTGGTCGTCTACTGCGGTTCGCGGTTCGTTCTTATAATATTGAGGAAAGAGGCCTTGCTCCTCGCGACAACGCCATGACTGTCCTCGCTAGTTCCGCCGTCAGTTCGCGCTCTCACATCATTGCATACTGGGTCACCACCGCCCTGGTCGTCTCCGAACTGGCTTTGGGAGGCGTGTGGGATATTCTGCGAGTGCCCCAGGTTCGCGGCCTCATCGAACGGTTGGGCTATCCACTCTATTTTCTGGTCATCCTGGGGATCTGGAAACTGCTCGGCGCTGTCGCGTTGGTCATTCCGCGGTTCCCCCGACTCAAGGAGTGGGCCTACGCCGGTGTGGTCTTCGACTTGACGGGCGCGGTTTCATCGCAATTGGCCTCGGGGTTGATTGATGCCGGTACGATGGCGTACCCGATCGTAATGACGGGGGTCGCAGTTGCGTCCTGGGCGCTTCGTCCGCCATCCCGGCGCCTTAATCCCAGTTGAGTTGTTCCTGAAATTGGCGAGGGCTCCGAAACCGCAAGCCAGAGTTCTCAGAAAGTGGTGACTTGTAATTTCAGAATTGCGCTGAATTACGGCGCCGGTTCAACCGATCCATATAACACCATCCAGTAAGTTGATTCGACAATGTCTCCCCGGGGAAGAGCGCTCTGTTCGGCTGTAGTCGATCAAAACCTAGCCAGGGTAGTGTTCCGGCTGATCTAACCCTGGCCGGGGGTTTGGCGTTTGTATTCAATGCAAATCGGATTCTACCTGAGTGTTGCGTCGAACCGTTGAATGCACCTCGTAAATTGGACAAACACCGGTCCGCTGTTCCATCTGTCCGGAAAGCAATTTGGCAGGACCTTGCGGCCAGATCGACCACGGGCTAATCCCCCCTGTCAATTCCGCCAGTTCAACGTAAGCCCCTTGATTTAGTAGAAGTCGCAGTGCCACTGGACGACCGGGACTCCGAACTGAATTTCCGATTTCAAGGCGCATCAAGGAGGACACTCATGGGCATACTAGCGTGGATTGTGGTTGGGTTAATTGCGGGTTGGCTTGCAGGCACGGTAATGAAGGGCGGAGGATACGGCATATTGGTGGATATAATTCTCGGGATACTGGGCGGCGTCCTGGGAGGCTGGATTTTCGGCGCGCTGGGAATCTGGCATGGCGGGGGAATGATTGGATCGATCATTGTTGCTTTCATCGGTGCGGTGATCCTGGTGTGGATCACGCGCTTGTTCAAGAAAGCCTGATAGGAACCTCAGGCCCACTTGTCCCAGAGGTACGGGATAGCGGTTCGTTCCTGGTTAACGCGTCTCTTCGAGCTCAGGGCATCCTGCTCTCAACCACGGATTATCGGGAGTTGCCGCGCCTCTGAGGCGCGAGAAGGCAGGCGAGTTCAAGCAAGACACTCCCGGCTGTTACTTTTAGCAGTTCCAGGTGAATCCCCTCCGTGCTTCACTGCTACTCCGAAGCTATAGGAGAGTCAGCCGTGCCGATTCGCACAGTACTTCCACTCGTCTCTAAGCTGTCTTCAATCTTGATTTTGTTGGCTGTACTCGCGCTGTTCACGCTGCCTCAAACCGCACGAGGGCAAGGTCTTGAGGTCGGAGGCGGGTGGTCTCACGTAACCGGGGATTTCGGGACGGACGGGTTCAACGTTGGAGCGGCGTGGTGGTTCACGAAAAGAGTGACCATAGCAGCCGACTACGACTCCACTTGGGATACTTCCTCACTCACTAATTTCGCCTTCGCTCAAGTCGGGGCTGTTGCGACAAAGAGCCATCTCCAGAGCGTTCTCATCGGGCCGCGAGTCTTTTTTTCCACCACGTGGACGGACAAACACAAGCTGAATCCGTTTGGCGAGGCGCAGTTCGGGGCGTCGCATCTCAGTCAAGACGTAACACAGGTTGGCATGCCAACCCTTTCCGCTTCCGACAGCGGGTTTACCTGGATGCTGGGCGGCGGCGCCGACTATTTGTTGAGCTCGCATTGGTCGGGACGCGCAAATGTTGATTTTCTAAGGACGCATTTGTCGAACGCAGGGCAAAGCCGGCTGAGGCTGGTGCTGGGGATCAGGTACACTTTCGGGGGCCGCGAAAAGAAATCTGCTGCTCCCTCTTCCACGCGGCCGCAAACGACAACCCCTCACTCGAACAACTAAGCAGTGCTCATCGACTTGGAATGCCGGTAGATGAATGCTCTACTGAAGAGCGATGCTGCGAAGCAGGAGAGCGCCCTCGACGTTACTTGTGTAGATACTGATGATCTGCGGCGTCGAACGGATAAACCGGGGCTGATCGCGAGTATAAGACCGGGCGATCTAAGAATGAATTTCATCAAATTATCGGATTTGCAGGTATCCAAATCCGGATGCGACTGCGGTGGTTACAGGCCGAGCCTTATAAGAGAGCAGCTATAACGGGCAACCTCTTACTTACTCCTTAGTTTTCACCGATACTTTCGTAGTGCGACAGGGCCCGTGGAGAGCCGTGGGTTCACATCGGTCCACTTCGTATAACTGGAGTCCGTGGGCCACAGGCCCGCCGACCAGCCTCTGTTTCAAAGTCTTCTCGCGGACGTTTTTTCAGTTTCCATGGCCGAGGAGATACGACAACGATGGAGCGTTCACCTATATCGAGTTGAGCTGCCGGGAAGTGGAAGTCCCTTGCCTGGATGGGCGCATTAACAAAGCAAGTTGCTACTAAGGTCGGATTTTCATCTGCTTCAAGTGTGACCGAAGTGCCCATTTACTGGCGATCATGCGTCGAAACTTAGTCCATTGACCTTCCGCCAAAACTCCGAGGCGACGCACGGACCTGGCGAACTCATTCATCGGTACCCTCATGTTCAGACTGCCGGCCCTTGAAGCAAGACCTCGAAGAGGCGAAAAGAATTCTTCAACCCTCCGACGTGCTTCTGCAAGTGATTCTGCGTCATGGACACCCCAGAAATCTACCAGTCGCCTTGTCTTATGGCTGTAAGCGAATTTTTGGCCGCAATCCATGCAAGTGATGTAGGTACCTCGGCCATGGATAGATCGGCATTCAGATAGGTTGGATGGGATTGGTTCGCGCGGTGTTATCGGAGGACCTTTATGGCGATGGGGACAGACAAAAACAAGACGAAGCAGTGTCCGTAGAAAGAGCGGGGCCACGAGGAGCATACTCCACCGCGGCTCCGCACTGTGGGAGGAGCTTTCCGTATCCAACTGATTTTTCGCTGCCGAGTGATACAGAACTATAGACCCATCGATTCTATAGGCTCGGGGCGCTCTTCTGTGAAGTTGTGGTTGTGGTTGAGGTTGCACGTAAGCACTTCAGCGCAATCCTAGAACCGCCCAGCCCAAAAGAGAACTGTCAAAAGTCACAGTGCTACCTTCGAAAGTAGGAATTGGGCAAAATCGGGCAAGTCCGGGACAGACGGGACGAATACCTAATTTCCGGCTGCGATCTTGTCTCTCAGGCGACGTGGGAGGGCAGGCGCTGCCAAATCGCCACCAATGTTTGATCCACACCACCAATCCGCATTGGCGGAGCGGTCAGCGTGAGGCGATCCCCGGAGAAGGCAAAAAAGCGCTCCTGCTCCTTGCCGGTCCAGTTGGGGAAAGAACTGATTTCGACGTGGTGAATGACTTTCTGCCTGCGGACTTCATACCTGCCTGAATAGGAGCTGTAAGTGTCGAACGCCGCCAGTTTTTCTTCGGCGGGTGCCGCGAGAGCGTCCGAGGAGTCGAAATGAATGCGGCCGGCTTGCATGACGGACACCGACATATAGCCTTCGCGGCTGTAGAGCAGGTAGCCGACGGCGTCTTGGCCGAAAGGATAGCTAACGTCACCGCTGGAACTTGTGGCTTCCAGGGAAAACAGTCGCCAGGTGCCGACGAATCGGTCCGCATCCGCAGACATGGTGAACAGTCCTTTTCGTCCGTTTGCCGAGTCCGGCCGGCTAAGTGTAGCGGATAACGGGAGCCGGCCGGAGCGCCAGAATGGCGGATGTCTTGATGGACTAACAGAAAAAAATAATTAAGTCTTGATCAGGCCCGGGAATTTGCGCGAGCTATTGTCGAAGCCCGGGAA
>DASSIO010000336.1:0-24522 GCA_035691825.1 Terriglobales bacterium
ACGCTGGGAGTTGATTGGTTCTCAGGACGCACTGGCATCGATGCGGCGTGGCATCTACTTCCCTTTAAAAAGCTAAGCATCTGGACTCTGTTAACGCTCCTCTGTTGTGCGACAGTTTGGCTAGGAGGAATGCTTCTGCGAAAAGTATGGCAACAAGCGGCTGATGAGGTCGTTACACTGCTTCTTCCGCGAACAACTCGTGAGCGGTGGGTATTTGTGGCGGTCTCATTTGTTGCGGGCACAGTGGAGGAGTACGTAATGCGTGGCTTCTGCCTGCTGATATTGGCGCAGGCTACTGGGTCCATGCCTTTGGCCCTGACGCTCGTGACCGTGGGCTTTGCCGTCGCTCATGGATATCAAGGAGTTTCGGCTACGGTACGCACGGGCATGCTAGGGGCGGTGCTGGCTGTGCCTGTCGTGGTCACCGGTACGTTGCTCCCTTCGATAGTCGCACACGCCGGAACCGACCTTTTGGCTGGTGCACTCGGCTTCCGATTACTGCGTCGATGGAATCTCCTATACGAAGAGCAAAGCGCATAATTGTCGATAACTCCAGGTACACTCATCAACGCTCGATTAGTCTGCGTCACACTCAAAGGTAGGTCTCGGAGGTAGAAGAGGAAATGCTTTGCCGGGACGGTCGGCTCTGGGCCTAGGACCAATCAGTCGTTGGGGTGAGCTGTTCAGGTGCTTGACCTTGTGAACACCGGCGCGGTACATATTCCAGGCCCTGAGCGAAATCAATGAAAACAACTCTGAGTACAAAACTTCGGGTTACCCAGTGCCAGAAGCCCAGCGGCTGGCTTGGTCGGTTCGTCCTATTGAGCGACTAGAACTGAAAACAGCTTAGCCAACGCGCCCACGGCAACCACCACTCCGAGAATCCGCCATACCGTGAGGGGTCGGGTCGGAAGATCGCCTTTTCGGCCCAGCAAGCGTGCTACGCGAACCGGGTACCAGGCAACGGCAGCCCCGAGCACGAGCCACAGCACGCAAAAGAAAATCCAAATCCCACGGTATTCCATGCTGCGATACTAACCGCTTCAGGTCAGTTGGCGAAAAATCCCTATTACACTCATTGAGCTTCAGAAAAGCGAGACAAAAGCGCAAGCTTGCGCTATCGCTTGTTATCATCAGTCAAGAATGAGCGATAACGTAGCGTGGCTTGCTACTTGGCCCAACTATTCCCGAAGTAATGGCGGGCCAACGCCTTCCTCAGAACTTCAGTAGAGGTGCTCCGAACATCCCGAATATTCTCCGCCTTCATCGCATTTTTCCCGTCGGTTAGCAATTTGGAGCAAATCTCCGTTCGGCGTCCGAAGTGAAGCACCCGTTTTCGCTTATAGAGCACTGCAGGAAAAGCACCTGCCCGCCGACACATTGTCACGGACCTCCGGTACCGTTAATTGGTCACAGGACGCTGTGACAGTAATCACTGTCTACCAGTGACCTTAACGACAGAATGCCAATTCATGAGTACACCGGTTTCCGCGAGCATTCGATCCAAGCTCCTGAGTGTGGCCCGCGTTCTTAGCCAGCCGAAGGGGACTGTGCTTTTCCACCGCAACGATCCAGCATCTGGCGTGTTCCTGATTTGCAAAGGCCGCGTGACATTAGACCTGGAAGTTGGGCAGCACGGCGTGGCTCTTTTGAACCGTACCGTAGCACCTGACTCGATTTTGGGATTACCGGGCACTCTAGCGCAGGGCAAATACAGTTTGACTGCAATAGCAATCGAAGATTCCGAAGTAGCTTTCGTGGACCGTGCATCCCTGCTCGAACTTATAAGAACGGACAGCAACGGCGTCGGATTCGAAATAATCCGACTGCTTGGGGAAGAAGTTGTGCGAATCCGAGAACTTCTCGCATCTGCGCCCGTTCACTGACACCAGGAGCATAGCGCACGCTGCTCGGAGATGACTGCGCCCATGCCGAAATCGTTGCCTTTAGCGGATGACGCGGAGCGTTACCGTCGACCAGTGACGCGCTATATTCGTTACCTGATCCGAAGTGGCTCCGATGCCGAAGACCTTGCGCAAGAGGTCTTCCTGCGTGCTCATCGCGGGTCGGATACCCTGCGCGATCCGGCAGCCTTGGAAAGTTGGCTCTACCAGATTGCCACCCATGTGAGCATCGACCTGATGCGACAGCGGGCACGGACACTCCAGCATCAAGCGGAGACGCCGGTCGAAGAATTGCCTGTGGCCGAGCAGCGCCGCTTGTCGCCGCTGACCGTCGTTCGACAAAATGAGATGAGTACCTGCGTGCAGCGTTATGTTGCCACCCTGCGTGACGGCTACAAAGCGGTGCTGTTGTTGCACGATTCGGATGGGCTTACCGCAGATGAGATTGCTCACCTTCTGGAGTTGCCGTTAAGTACGGTCAAGATGCGCCTGCACCGTGCCCGGCGACAACTACAGGCCGCATTGAAATCCGCGTGCGAATTTGGACATGACGAGCGTGGCGTGTTCGTCTGCGAACCCAAACGTGACGAGCCGGACTAGCTCGCGGTGCAACCGCACACAACCGCGCTCTGTTCGACCGCCATGGCCTGCTGAAGTGTCCTGCGACCCGCAGCCAACGGTTTTTCCATCCGCGCGATCATGTCTGGCCCCAGCACCTTTGCAACACAATCGCGTTTCTGCATGTCAGTGAGAATGCGTAACGTTTGATCGACGTCCTGCCACGAGCTGCCCCGAGACAGTGCCTGCGTAACCATCTTCTCCGCGCATGGTTCACAGCCGCCGACAATGACCACGGCGATGGGTACGAGGTTTTCGAGGTTTCCTTTGGATCGTACAGTTTCCATAAATTCTCCTTGAAGATTGATTTTCACCAGTGCAGGACGAACTAAGAAGCAAAATGGATACAGTACCGCTAGCCTGCTTTTGTATCTACGATGTATCCTTCCCCGTTTCTATTTCGTCCTACATGTTGTGAAATGGAGGGTTCTATGTGGCTCTGGTTTCTGGTTCCACTCGCGATGGTTCTGGTTTGTGTCCTGATTTGCGTTTTCCGACCGGAATTCCGGCGCTGTGCCGGCGGGAGTTGCTGCCGCGATCCGCGAAGCAGTCAACCTCACCAATAGCTCGCGGTCGTAGTACCGGGTGCACAGGGAAGCGGCACGAAAGCCGTGCGGACGTGACTGAAGGGGGGCGCCTCTACAAGCGTACCCAGCCGTTTCCCTAGACGGCCGGTCGGAATTACATCAAGAAGTACGAAAGGGCGCACCAATTAGAGCCGTGAGGTTTTGTTCCCGGCTTTGGTCAAAGCCATCGAGTCCGTAACGGAGGCCGCGATAATTTACTTCCTGCGTGTGTGTGCAGAACAGACGATCCCAGAGCGAGAAGATGTTGGAGTAGTTTGAATCCGTCTCGATGACCAGACGGGAATGATGGATTTTGTGCATGTTGGGCGTAACAATCAGCATTCGCAACCACCCGTCAAACCCATTACTCATCCGCACGTTAGCGTGCTCTAACAGGGCGTTCAGACTTGAAACGCTCAAGTACAGAGGCACGACCCAGAACGGCAGTCCGAATAGGGCAATCCCAAACGCTTGCCACAATACTCGCCAGAGCGTCTCGCCGGGATGCTGTCGAAATGCGGTCGTGACGTCCACTTCTAACTCCGAATGATGGACCCGGTGAAACTTCCAACCCCAACGCATCTTGTGCAAGAGCAGATGGGCGAAGTAAGCACACAGGTCTAACGCTGCGACGCCCATGACAAGAAGCAGCGAAGGGTGTGAGCGCATTCCGCCGAATAACCCAAAATGCTCCCGGACGACGAACGCGGAGAGTGAGGCC
The DNA here is from genome assembly GCA_035691825.1 of Terriglobales bacterium. GTDB lineage: Bacteria > Acidobacteriota > Terriglobia > Terriglobales > Acidobacteriaceae > Gp1-AA122. The sequence continues at coordinate 3,810 of DASSIO010000336.1, forward strand.
GTCATCGAGGCGCACGCCACGTTTGTCAGCACCACCCCAACGGCCAAAATGAGGTTTGGGACAGCACGCCGCAAGCGTCCCCGCCGATACTGAAACAGCGGGACAACAGCCTCGACGGACGACAATACGGCACAGGCTGCAATCAGTATCGCCAAGCGACTCCGATCTGTAAGCCACAACTCCATTCTAGAGATAACCTCACGGTTGTCCGACGTTTTCCCGGGGCAAGTCTACCGTAATAATCATGATGTGCGAACGAACAGTGTTGTTTCTTTTTATTAATCCCATCCAGCGGCACAACGTCGAGCCAGGCTCTCTTCGAAACAGTTACGAGCGCACCCAGGCGGTGTCTTCCTTCCGCGTCTCCTTATATACTTCCATGGCATGTGGCGCCGTCTTGGCAAGGCCGTTTTCTCCTGTGTCCTGCTCGTTGCCTTTATCTGCCGTGCAGCGGACCGGCCGGTGACGAAGGTCATTATGCTTGGCACCGGAACGCCTGTCCCTAATCCTGAGCGTTCCGGACCTGCGACCGGGATCATAGTGGGGGAACGGGCATATCTGGTTGATTTCGGGCCTGGGGTGGTGCGTCGTGCCTCAGCGGCCGCGGCTAAGGGTTACCCTGCCATTAAGCCTATTAATATCAAAGTCGCATTTGTTACCCACCTGCATTCCGACCATACCGCGGGATATCCAGACTTGATGCTTACGCCATGGGTGATCGGCCGGAACCAACTGGATGTTTACGGTCCCGAAGGTACGGAGGAGATGACGCAACACCTGCTAGCAGCATACCGTCGCGATATTGAGATGCGGACCAACGGCATGGAACATAAGGAACCCTTGGTTGTCAGGGCGCACGACGTCAAGCCGGGAGTGGTTTACAAGGATGATCTAGTAACAGTTAAAGCGTTCGCCGTGGCGCACGGAGAGTGGTCTCAGGCGTTCGGCTACCGCTTCGAAACGCCCGGCCGCACGATTGTAATTTCAGGCGATACCAGCCCCAGCTCTGAACTGATCGCAAACTGCCAACACTGCGACGTGCTGATCCATGAGGTACAACTGCCGTCCTATAACGTGCCGCACATGCCGGATTGGCCAGCGTACCGCGCCAAGTATCACACGACGACCGATCAACTCGCCGAAATCGCAAACCGCACCAAGCCCGGCTTGCTGGTCGTGTATCACAACTCCTCTGACGAAGCCGGGTTTCGGCAGATCCTTGACCAAATCCAGGCAAAGTATAACGGTCGCGTGGTCATCGGTCATGATCTCGATGTGTTTTGATTAAAAGCTCAGGCGCAAAGTGTGCTGCTGAGAACCAGAGTCTTGGGATCGTCTCTCCGGGCGCGCCAGAATTTTCAAGCATTACCTACCCCTGCGTCGCTTCTCTGGCACTAAACGCGGAAACTGTAGTGACTGCACTCCCACACAGAAATGACGATCTAGTTCCGCTTCCGCTCCTCCCCAAAACTATTGACATGACAGGAATGACGGAGCACAATGCCCTGGTATTTTCGCCCCTGTTCTTACCTTCCTCGCGGGCGACTTCATTCAGGTCCAGTAGCAGACTGAGCGCATTCGTAATTGCTCTTGGTTCGCGTTGCGCGAGATTTCGCTACGTTTCCATTGCTCATCGAACCTCGTGTGCCAGAAAGGAGGCAATCGTGAGAACAATCCAGTCTGTGCCCATTCGCTCCAACTCACCCGAAGTCGTTAAAGTATGTTTACCCTCCGGGATGCTGTTCTTGGTGTTATTCAGCTGGGGCGCGCTAGCTCAGAGCGGTGTACATTCAACTCGACCTATCAGGCCATCCGCACCAGCGCCCAAGCCGGAAGCGTCCACCTTCGACCAGCAGCAGATTCAAGTAGTGCGGACGATCGCAAAACCCGCTGCAACAGCTGACAAGTCGGACTCGTGTCTCCTTCCTCCTTTGGATGGAATCCAAGTTCCTATCATTGGTGCTACTAGTTTGCAGATTTCAGCTAAGGCTAAGAAGGATTATGCAGGTGCTTGCGGAGCATTAAAGGACAGACAGCTAGATAAGGCCGAGGAAAAACTGCGCAAAGCAGTGACCGAAGCGCCAAAGTACTCGGTTGCGTGGGTGACACTTGGCCAGTTGCTCGGCGCACGTCAGAGAATAGCGGATGCTCGCGGTGCTTGTTCCCAGGCTCAGTCAGCAGACCCGATGTATCTGCCCGCTTATCTCTGCCTAGCTGATATTGCAGCGCGTTCCGAAATGTGGGAAGAAGTACTGAACTCCAGCAGTCGCGCACTCCTGATCGATCCTACGAACGATCCCCTGGCCTATGACTACAACGCGGCGGCCAATTTGAAACTTCATCGACTCCCGGATGCCGAGAAAAGTGCTCTCAAGGCGATAGAGATCGACCGAAGCAACAGCGATCCGCGAGTGCATTTTGTGCTGGCGCAGATCTACGAGGCCGAAGGGGACCGCACGAACGAGACCGCACAGTTGAAGGAATATCTCAAGTTCGCCAGTCCCAGCGAAGCAGGGGTAGTAAAGCAATATTTGTCGCAATTAGAGACACAACAGAAATAGTTCGTGCGATCTCGCACGAATCTTCGAGGGGAGGTTCGCTATGGCCATAAAGGTCCCTTCCGTCGACGTAGCGGCAAGCTAGCACCTTGTTTGAAATTTGGATTTGCGTTCGCTCCGCGTCAGTTCTCGTTACGCCCCACGTCCCCATTACTCAACGAAGCTGGCACGACGCAAAGGAGAATAATCGTGAAAGGCAAGCTGACTAGCTTTCTATTCGCAGTACTGGTTCTCGCCCTCGCCTCCACCGCGATGGCGACCACGACTTGGCAAGTAAACGGCGTAACTGGTAGTGATAGTAACAACTGCTTATCTACCACTACCGCCTGCAAGACTATCGGGCATGCGATTTCGCTGGCTGCTTCGGGCGACACCATCAGAGTCGCCTCCGCGACCTACACGGAAAATCTCAGCATCGGAAAAAACCTCAAGATTCTAGGTTCTGGAGCAAAGACCACAATTGTTGATGGCGGCGCGGTGTTCATTGCCCAAGGCGGGGTGGTGTTTATTTCCAGTGGCGCGCATGTGACCCTTTCGGGCATGACTTTCCGGCATGGTGTAGCCCTCGCGGGCGGCGGTATATGGAACTTTGGAACACTGGCGCTCAACAGGAGCGCCATTACGGGTAACCTCGCAAAAGGGAGCGCTGGGGGGCTGTTCAATGTCGGCACAGCGACAATCAATGCGAGCACTATCAGCGGAAACGTAGTACTCGACCTTTGTGGCCCTGTTGAATGCGACAAGGTCGGTGCCGGAATTGAGAATGACGACGGCAGCAATCTGGTCGTCAACAACAGCACGATCAGTGCGAATGCGGACGGCGCAATCCTAAGTTTGGGAGGCTTAGTAATCATCAGCAACTCCACGATCGCCGGCAATGCAAGCACATCGACTGGCAACGGTGGTGGCATAGCAATGTCCTCGGGTACGGTGATTCTCCAGAACGCAGTTCTCGCGAATACTGGAAATTGTTTCGGGACTATCACCTCGAAAGGTCACAACCTGAGCAGCGATAAGACCTGCAATTTCAGCGTCCCCGGCGACATGAATAACACCGACCCAATGCTCGGGCCGCTGCAGTACAACGGTGGGCCCACCCAAACCATGGCTCTTCCTTCTGGGAGCCCTGCGGTCGATGCAGGAAATCCGGCTGGCTGCACCGATGGTTCGGGTCATTTGCTCAAGACCGACCAACGTGGAGCGCCGCGTCCTGACGCTGAGGATGTCGCTGAGGGCAAACTCGGCTGCGACATAGGAGCCTACGAACGGCAGAGCGATTAATTCTGACGCCAACACCCGGCCCCCGGCTCGACGGCTCAGCGGGGGCTTTGTCGCTAAGATCTCAGCACATTTGGCGGGCCAAGCCCAACCAGCATGGACCCTTCTGTCCCAGAAACTACGGCTATAGCAGCTTATGTTCAGCGCTCTGCCACCCCTCTCCACGCCATGCGGTGAAACAGCTCGTCCATTTCCTTGGGATGCGCTTCCATTCCTTTGTCGATCCACCAGTCGAGCAGCGAGAAGAAACTTCCCGCCAGGGCGTGAGCTAGGGCGGAACGCCGCGCTCGTTCCATCTCGATGCCGGCCGCTTGTAGTCTCTCGTCAATCGAGCGAGCAAAGACCCCCCGTGCCAGCACCCACACGTCGTTCAATTTTCCGGACTTCACCAATGCCGCATGGAACTCACGCATGTCGCGGAGATGCCCGAAAAACTCCTGTACTGGCAAGAGCCGCTTTGGGTGCGGATTCATCCGTTTCAAGGCAACGGAACATTGCTCGAGAAAATCTTCCACGTCGCTCAGGAACAAATCATCTTTGTCGCGGTAATGTACGTAAAACGTCGATCGTCCCACTCCGGCGCGGTCCAGCACATTCTGCACGGTAATTTCTTCGAAATCTTTCTCGTGCATCAGCGCAATTAGTGCATCGCCCAGGCGGTTGCGGGTCCGCAGAATGCGGCGATCCGTTTTTCGGCGAGATTTCGCCGTGCGATTTGTTGTCTTCCGAGCTGTCATGACCTTGATTCCTGAACAAATGCGCCGGGCTTGTTCGGTATCGTCGCGCGTTCGCAATAAACACTGTCACAGGGAAACGATTTCTGTCTAGAGTGGCATTATGTCGGACGATCGCAAATCTGGAATCGCTCTCATTGCCGGTTCGCTCGGCGGCATTCTAACCATGGCTATGCATCCCGTGGCAACGGGCTCGCTGACTGCTGAGCAAGCCCAACATCTGATGGAGCTCTCCGGCGTTGTGCACTCGATCGCTCTGGTGAGTGTGCTGCTGCTGTTCTTGGGCGCTTGCGGCCTCACACGCCGCATCGCCACCGCCGACCGGTTTTCCTTCGCTGCAATTGTCACCTATGCTTTCGCGTGCGTTGCGGTGTTGGTAGCCGCGGCGATCAGTGGATTCATTGTGCCGGAGATTATGAAATACATGGTCCGCGACGTCCCTGCTGCCGCCCATCAGTGGCAGATTGTGATCACTGGAATTTTTCAGATCAATCAAGCCTTCGCGCGCATTTACTCCGTGGCTGCCTCGCTGGCAATCATTCTTTGGTCTGTCTCCGCCCTGCGGAGCGGTGGATTCAGCCGTGGTCTTGCCGTCTACGGCTGCATCATCTCCGTGCTCATCATTGTCGGGATCGGCGTCGGTCACGTGCAGCTGGACGTGCACGGCATGGCTGTTATCTGGCTTGGCCAGGCGATCTGGTTCATCCTGGTTGGATCTCACCTGTGCTCTCAGCAGGCGAACCCGCCAAGAGTGCTGGACAGTCCTTCAGCTCAACGTCCTTTGGTCAGCTGACCTAGACAAATCAAGAACTTCGCAGGGTAACCAGGCCAGCGTGACCGAAGTATGTTGCTAGAGGCATCCGCTGTCGGTATCGTGCCTCAAGTCCTTATGAATTCGAAACACGCCGGCCGCCATGTGAAATCCGAGCACGCCAACCAGCCAGGACCCGCCAGCCGGGGCCTCGCACTCCGCCGCAGAAGCAATCGTATGCTCCTCAGCGCCTCGATTGGACTTGCGGGCGAGGACCGCTTGAAATGTCAATTCGACATGCCCGCTAAGGCTACTAATCTGAACAAGCATGGCGCGGTTGTTCAGCTGGCTCGTGACCTGATCGTTGGCGCTGTGATCGTCATAAAGAACAATCGGGGCACCCAGATTTCGGCCCGCATTGTTTCTCAATTGACTGCTTCGAAAGGACTCAGCACTTACGGAATCGAATTTGTCGAGCATGACGACAAAGCGAACAATTTCTGGGGACTTTCCTTCCCACAGAATGCCTGACGGGGGGTTGCCGAAGCGCAAGAGACAAAACTGGCCGAATTTCCTCGGCACCGAGTCCCACGTTTCTCTTAGACCTGCTCCAGTGCCTGCCGCAGATCTGCGATCAAGTCCTCAGTTTCTTCAATCCCGACGGAATAGCGAATGAGCGCTTCGGGAATGCCGCTGTCAGCCCGCTCCTCTGCCGTCGACTCCACATGGCTGGTGGTCGCGGGTGGGCCTGCGATCGTTTCTACGGCGCCCAGGTTCGCAGCCAGGTGTGCATAACGCAGGCGTGGCAAGAATGACTTTACTGATTCGAAGCCTCCGTGCAGTGCGAAGCTGAGCACCCCACCGAAGCCTGACATCTGCCGGCAAGCGATGTCATGGTTCTCGTGTGCCTCCAGACCGGGGTAAAAGACTTTTGCCACCCGGGAGTGTGATTCCAGGAATTTCGCGATCTGCAAAGCACTGGCGTTCTGCTGCCGAATGCGAAGGTGCAGTGTCTTCATCCCGCGCAATAGCAGATACGCCGACATGGGCTCCAAACACGCGCCGTTGATCTCGCGAAAATGGTAGATGCGGTCCACCAAATTCTTGCGGCCGCACACAACGCCGCCGAGCGCGTCGGCATGGCCGCCGAGAAACTTGGTCGCGCTGTGCACTACCAGGTCGGCTCCCAATTCAAGTGGACGCTGATTGATCGGCGTAGCGAATGTGTTGTCCACGACAACCAGCGCACCGGCCCGATGCGCAGCCGCAGTCAGTCGAGCTATGTCCACGACCTTGATCGTCGGATTCGTCGGAGTCTCCAGATACAGCACCCTACAGCCACGCGCGACTGCGGCTTCTATACGTTCGTGATTTGTGGTGTCACAAAGCGAAACCTGAACCTGGAAGCGCGGCAGAAACTCGATGAAAATCTTATTTGTTCCGCCGTAGGTATCCTTGACGGAGACGACCCGGTCTCCGGGCGAAAGCAAGGTGAATAGAGTGTTGCTGATGGCTGCCATTCCGCTGGCGAAGCTGGTCGCGGCCTCAGCGCCTTCAAGATCACGCACCTTTTCTTCGAACGCCGCAACGGTAGGGTTAGTGTTCCGCCCGTAGATGTGACCCGGCCGCCGCCCCAAGGCTACTTCCAGCCATTCTTCAACGGTGCTGTAGCCGTAAGACACGCTCAGAGCTACAGGGACCTGGGTGGCGCCTTGCCAGCGCTCGCCGCCTTCTCCGGCCCAAACCGCCCTTGTGCCTGGTCCGGCGCCCGTTTGTTGGTTGCGCATGAATATCCTCCGATGCCCTTCGAAAACGTACCAAAAACTGCGAGGTGACCTTAGTGACCTTGTCGCCGCCCCAGCCAGCGATAAAGCTGTAACAGAACTCTTTTCAGCAGCAGCTTACGGGAGCCTGGTTTTGTCGGACCGCGACTCGAAACCGCCGCAAACAAATAGCGCCGATTGGACTCATCTTTTAAGTGATCCCGATCTTGTCCGGAATCTTGGCAAGCTTCTGCAGACGTATCGCGACGCGCCTTCGGACCAGCGCGAGCAGGCTCTACTCGAGGCCATGCTGCAGATCAAAGCTGGAGCCAAAGGAAAATCTGCCACCCAGAGCCCAACCGCGCTTCGCACGTCAGAACCGGTGAGTGCGATGGCCAGCGCAGCGGCAGCACCCGCAAAATCGGCTCCGCCCTTTGAGCCTGATATCTTTACTCCGACTTTCGGTCAAGACCGCCGCAAATTCCCCCGCCTGAAATGCTGTGTCGCTGTGGAGTTGAGGATAACAGGGTCGGCTACCCCGGTCTGGGGGAACCTCTCCAATGCCAGCCTCGGCGGCTGCTTTGTGGAAACCGTAACGCCCGTCTCGTCAGGATCCAACCTGGAGATCGGCCTTTGGGTAAGCAGTGACAAGATCTGGGTAAAGGGAATCGTGCTGAATGGAGTAGTCACTCAGAGCACGCCATCGTTCGGAATACGGATCAAGTTCGGCGAATTGGAATCCGCCGAGCGGACCTCTCTGCGTGAATTCCTCAAATACGTGGAAAGCTCGACCAAACAGTACGAAGCCGAAAACAGCTACCTGGCACGTCTGAAACGCTGACCACCTGCCTCCCGCCTATAGTTGCACCAGCAAGAAGCTATATCGCGCAAGCCTGCGAATCATCTAAAATTACGGTCACCAGCCAGTCGACAACACAGAAACAGTCATAGACTTTTCGAAACGGGGGTTCAAGTTAACCAGTCTTTTGCCATCTCAATGCCTTCAGCACTCGAGCGCGGAATAAAAACCCGTAACTTTGGTTCCAGACCAGCAGAGGAGAATTCATGGTAACGAGCGAACAACCGGTGGCGACCGGCAGTCAGCTGGATACATTGTGCATCAACACCATTCGCACACTGTCCATTGACGCAGTTCAAAAGGCCAACTCAGGCCATCCCGGAGCTCCGATGGCTTTAGCGCCGGTAGCTTACACGCTCTGGCAGCAGTTCCTGCGCTTCGATCCCCAGGATCCTATCTGGCCCAACCGCGACCGCTTCGTACTCTCGAATGGCCACGCTTCGATGCTCCTCTATTCGATGCTCTATCTGACTGGCGTTCGTGCCGTTAATCCGAAATACGAAGTGCTGGGTGATCCGGCTGTCTCTCTGGACGACATCAAGCAGTTCCGTCAGATCAACAGCAAGACACCAGGCCATCCCGAGTACCGCCTCACCTCCGGCGTAGAAACCACAACGGGCCCGCTCGGTCAGGGCGTATCCAACAGCGTTGGAATGGCGATTGCCGGAAAGTGGCTGGCTGCGCGATACAACCGTCCCGGATTCGAAATCTTCGATTACAACGTCTACGCCATTTGCGGCGACGGCGACATGCAGGAAGGTGTCGCCAGCGAAGCCGCTTCGTTGGCAGGACATCTCAAGCTGGCAAACCTGTGTTGGATCTACGACAACAACAAGGTCACCCTCGATGGTCCGGCTGACTGGTCGATGTCGGAAGACGTCGGCGCTCGCTTTCAGGCCTACGGCTGGCACGTCTTGCACGTAGACGATGCAAATGACACGGGCGCTTTAAGCCGGGCGCTGCAGGAATTCCTCACCGTCGATGATCGACCCACTTTCATCATCGTGAACAGCCACATCGGCTACGGCTCTCCTCATAAGCAGGACAAGAGCGCCGCTCATGGCGAACCACTCGGTGAAGACGAAGTAAGGCTTGCGAAAAAGTCCTACGGTTGGCCCGAGGATGCGAAGTTTCTCGTTCCTGACGGTGTTCTCGATCACTTTCGCGAGGGAATCGGAAAACGAGGCAATCAGTTACGGCAGCAATGGATGAAGCTCTTTGATGGATACAAGAGCCAGCATCCGCAGGAGGCCGAACAACTGGCACGCATGCAGCGGCGAGAACTCCCTGACGGCTGGGACAAGGATTTGCCCTCCTTCGCTGCTGACGCGAAGGGCGTCGCCACGCGCGAAAGTTCCGGGAAAGTGCTGAATGCCATCGCGCAAAACATTCCATGGCTGATCGGCGGCTCAGCTGATCTGGATTCCTCGACCAAAACGCACTTGAAATTCGACGGCGCAGGGGAGTTCCAGGCGGCCAGCTATGGAGGACGCAATCTTCATTTTGGCGTGCGCGAACACGCGATGGCTTCGATTCTCAATGGGCTGGCGGTGTCCAAACTTCGTGCCTTTGGTGCGACTTTTTTCAACTTCAGCGATTACATGAAGCCCGCCATTCGCTTGGCTGCCATCATGGAGTTGCCCGTCATCTTTATTTATACCCATGACTCCATCAGCCTGGGTGAAGATGGTCCGACACATCAACCAGTCGAGCAACTCGCAACCCTGCGGGCAGTCCCTGGGCTGACAGTCTTTCGTCCAGCGGACGCTAATGAAGTAGTCGAGGCCTGGAAAGTCATCATGCAACTCCGCCACGCGCCCGCTGCCCTCGTCCTGACGCGCCAGGCTGTGCCGACGTTTGATCGTAGTAAGTATGCTTCTGCCGCCGGTGCTTCCAAGGGTGCGTATATCCTGGCAGACGCGCCCGATGGCAAGCCCGACGTCATTCTGATCGGAACCGGCAGCGAAGTCGCCATCTGCGTGGACGCTTACGAAAAGCTTAAGGCGGAGAACATCAAGGCGCGCGTCGTGAGTATGCCGTCCTGGGACATCTTCGAACACCAGCCATCGGCATACCGAGATCAGGTTTTGCCGCCGGCGGTGAAGGCGAGAATTTCCGTAGAGCAGGGTTCAACGTTGGGCTGGTCGCAATACGTAGGCTCGGATGGAATCGTGCTCGGGATGCATACCTTCGGGGCATCGGCGCCGTTGAAGGAATTACAAAAGAAGTTCGGTTTTTCACCGGATAAAGTGATTGAAGCCGCCCGCGAACTGACCGCTCGCAACAAATCGAAATAGCAACCTTGCTGGACCGGGGGAGGATATGCCGCCAACTGGAATTGTCGAAACCGCTAAGGCTACGAACCCACTCAAAGATCTTCTGAACTACGGCCAGTCGGTCTGGCTGGATTACATTCGCCGTAACCTGATTACCAGCGGTGAACTGAAACGGATGGTTGAGGAAGACGGCGTTCGGGGTATCACCTCGAATCCCGCAATTTTCGAAAAGGCCATTGTTGGCAGCACCGATTACACCGACTTCCTCCAGTCGCTGAACGCGCGCACCGATCTCGACGCCAAAGCGCGATATGAGTTGCTGGCCATCCGGGATATTCAGGATGCTGCCGACATTCTTCGCCCCGTTTATCAGAAATCGAAACGGCGCGACGGCTACGTAAGCCTGGAAGTCTCGCCTTACCTGGCGCGTGATACCAAGGGCACGATCGAAGAAGCACGGCGCCTGTGGCAAGCCGTGAATCGCCCTAATCTAATGATCAAAGTGCCGGGTACGGCTGAAGGTATTCCAGCTTTTCAGCAGCTGATCAGCGAAGGCATCAACATAAATGTAACCCTGCTGTTCGCGCAGGAAGTTTACGAAAAAGTTGCGGAAGCCTACGTAGCCGGTCTGGAGCAGTTTTCAGCCAAGGGCGGCGATCTTAGCAAGATGGCCAGTGTTGCCAGCTTTTTTATCAGCCGGATCGATACCCTGGTGGATTCGACGGTCGACCAAAAACTTAAGAGCGAAAGCGATCCGAACCAGCAGGCGCTGCTCAAGGGCATTCGCGGCAAAATTGCCATCGCGAATGGAAAATTGACTTATCAAAAATATCTGAAAATCTTCAGTGGACCGCGCTGGGACAAACTAGCAACGAAAGGCGCGCAAACTCAGCGGGTGCTATGGGCCAGTACCAGCACCAAAAATCCCAGCTACCGCGACGTCATTTATGTCGAGGAACTGGTCGGAAAAGAGACGGTCAACACCATACCTCCTGCAACTCTGGACGCCTTTCGTGATCATGGTCAGCTCCGCGAGAGCTTGACCGAGAATATCGACGCCGCCCGCCAGTCCATGGAAGAGTTGGCTCGCGCCGGCATCTCCATGAAGCAGGTCACGGACCAGCTGACCGACGAAGGGGTTCGCTTGTTTGCCGAGGCGTTTGACAAACTCCTCACCGCGGTTGAAAAGACCAGTAAACGTGAGGTCACGCCCAAAATCAGCAAGCAGACTTATGCGCTTCCCCAGGATCTTGCGGCGCAGGTGAAAGCTGGTATCGATGATTGGCGTGCCGGGGGCAAGGTGCGTCGCCTCTGGCAGCGCGATGCTTCGCTGTGGACGGGAAGCGACGAATCCAATTGGCTGGGCTGGCTAGGTATTACGGAGGAACAGATCGAGCGGCGCCAGGATGTTCGTCGATTTGCAGAGGAGGTGAAAGCAGAGAAATTCGCTCACGTATTACTGCTGGGCATGGGCGGCTCGAGTCTCTGCCCGGAGGTTCTGCAGATGACCTTCGGCAAGATCAATGGCTTCCCCCAACTGCATGTTCTCGACTCCACGGATCCGGCGCAAATAAAGAGCTTTGAAGACAAGATCGACTTGAAAAGCACGTTGTTCATCGTCTCCAGCAAGTCCGGCACGACGCTGGAGCCCAATATTTTCAAGCAGTATTTCTTTGAGCGAGTCAAGCAAGCGGTAGGCGCGGAAAAAGCCGGCAGCCGTTTTATCGCGATCACGGATCCCGGCTCCAAAATGCAGCAGGTTGCTGAGTCCGATGGCTTCCGGCACGCTTTTTTCGGCCGTGCCGACATTGGCGGCCGCTATTCGGCCCTGTCGAACTTCGGCATGGTTCCGGGCGCGGTCATGGGGGTTGATCTTTCGAAATTTCTGGATCGCACAGAAGACATGGTGCAGGCCTGCGCTTCGTGTGTTCCGGTCGAGGAAAACCCCGGCGTCGTCCTCGGGATTATTTTGGGTACGGCGGCAAGGATGGGGCGCGACAAGGTCACCATCCTTGCATCGCCCGGAGTTTCTGACCTGGGCGCTTGGCTCGAGCAACTACTGGCTGAATCTACTGGCAAACAAGGCAAAGGCATCATTCCTGTCGATCGCGAGCCAATGGGCCCACCGGATGTTTATGGCAACGACCGCGTATTTGCCTATATCCGTCTGGAAACTGCGCCCGACGCTACCCAGGACGCAGCCGTGGCAGCGCTCGAGAAGGCTGGACAGCCGGTAGTGCGGATTTCCCTGGGCGACACCTACGATCTGGGCCAGGAATTCTTCCGCTGGGAAATCGCGACTGCCGTTGCAGGATCGATTATCGGGATTAACGCTTTCAATCAGCCCGACGTCGAAGCCAGCAAAGTGGCCACTCGTAACCTCACTTCTGAATACGAGAAAAGCGGCTCACTCCCGGCCGAGACTCCGATCCTTGAGGAGAACGGGCTCAAGCTCTTCACGGACACAAAGAATGCCGACGCTCTCGCAAAAGCCGCCGGTTCGGATCGCTCGCTGAAGGGCTATCTGCGGGCGCATCTGAATCGCCTTTCCATCGGCGATTACTTTGCGCTGCTCGCGTACATTCAAATGAACCCCGCGCATGAACAAAGCCTGCAGGCAATTCGGCAAGACATTCGCGATAAGAAGCGTGTGGCAACCTGCCTGGGCTTTGGTCCGCGGTTCCTGCATTCCACGGGTCAGGCGTATAAAGGCGGGCCAAACAGCGGGGTATTTCTGCAGATCACGTGCGATGACGCGGTGGATTTGCCGGTGCCGGGCCAGAGATACACGTTCGGCGTCGTCAAAGCTGCACAAGCGAGGGGCGACTTCCAAGTGCTCGCAGAGCGTGGCCGCCGTGCTCTGCGCTTGCATCTGGGCACAAACGTCGAGAAAGGGCTGGCGACATTGCGGGACGCAATCTCCAAAGCCTTGCTCTAAGTCCATACAATAGCCCGGCCTCACCTTGGCATCAGTCTTTGTTCGATCGGGCTGGCCAACGGCTAACGGCCAAGGGTTAATGGCCCCAACAACGTAGCGAAGGTTCTCGGCAAGGAAATCTATGCAACTCGGAATGATCGGTCTCGGCAGAATGGGCGCCAACATGACGCGACGCCTGATGCGTGGTGGACACCAGGTTGTCGTCAGCGATCTCAACCCAGCGAACGTGAAGAATCTCGCGAGCGAAGGAGCGGTTGGCTCGACCTCACTCGACGATTTTGCCGCCCAGCTGAAACCACCCCGTGCCGCGTGGCTTATGGTACCGGCCGGCAACGCCACCGAACAGACCGTGCAGGCCGTTGCTCAGCGTTTCCAAGCGGGAGACATCATCATTGATGGCGGGAACTCTTACTTCAAAGATGACGTCCGCCGGTCCAAGCAGCTAAAAGACAAAGGCATTCATTATGTGGATGTCGGCACTAGCGGCGGCGTATGGGGTCTCGAACGCGGTTACTGCATGATGATCGGTGGTCCGAAGGAAGCGGTACAGCGGCTCGACCCGATTTTCGAAACTTTAGCTCCGGGTCGCGGAGACATTCCTCGCACCCCCGGGCGCGACAAGATGGCCGGCACAGCCGAAGAAGGCTACATCTACTGTGGTCCCTCGGGCGCAGGGCACTTCGTCAAAATGGTGCACAACGGCATTGAATATGGCCTGATGCAGGCCTATGCCGAGGGTTTTGACATCTTCCGCAATGCCGCCAGCAAAGATCTGCCTGAAGATCATCGCTATGAATTGAACATTGCCGATATCGCCGAAGTGTGGCGGCGCGGCAGTGTTGTGAGCTCCTGGCTTCTGGATCTGACCGCCATGGCGCTAGCCGAAAATCCTACTCTCTCGGAGTACACCGGCTTTGTTCAGGACTCCGGGGAGGGACGCTGGACGATTCAGGCGGCCATTGAGGAGGCGGTCCCGGCGGAAGTGCTTTCGGCGGCGCTGTACACCCGCTTCCGGTCACGCCAGGAACATACCTTTGCTGAGAAGATACTCTCGGCCATGCGCCAGAAATTTGGCGGGCACGTCGAACCCCAACCCGCCGCCGCAAAAAAGACCTGACCTATGCCGCTTTCGTATATAGTTGTAGGGCCGGGCGGCAGCGTTCATTAAAACGAATTAAAACTGCTGATTCGGAGAAATTCCATGTCCCAGCCAGCCGTACTTTCAGCGCCCGCCACTACTCGGATGGGCCGTCCCGGCGATCCTTGCGTGATGGTTATCTTTGGCGCTGCCGGCGATCTCACGCGCCGTAAACTCATCCCTGCGCTCTACAACCTCGCCAGCGAACAGTTGCTCTCCCGCGAGTTTGCCATTATCGGGATGGCACGCAGCACGATGACTAACGAGCAGTTCCGCGCCAAGGTCTCGCAGGATATTAAGGAATACGCGACCGGTCCGGTTGATTCCGATCTCTGGGAATGGTTCGTGCGCAGGATGTACTACGTCCCCGGCGACTTCAATGATCCCGCCGCTTACGCCCGGCTTCGCGACTCACTGCAACAGGTTGATAAAGACCACTCGACTCACGGCAATTATTTCTTTTATCTGGCTACTGCTCCCGAATACTTCGGCCTGATCGTGGAACAGCTTGGAAACCATGGACTGTTCAATCAGGAAAACCACAACTGGCGGCGGGTGATCATCGAAAAGCCTTTTGGGCGGGATTTGGACTCGGCCAAGTCTCTCAACAAGCAGATACAAAAGGTTCTCGATGAAAAGCAGATCTATCGCATCGATCACTACCTCGGAAAAGAAACGGTTCAAAACATCTTGGCTTTCCGCTTTGCCAACGGCATTTTTGAGCCGATATGGAATCGCCGTTATATCGATCACGTTCAGATCAGCGTGGCTGAGGTGGTAGGAGTCGAGCAGCGCGGGAGTTACTACGACCAGTCGGGCGCGCTGCGTGACATGGTCCCCAACCACATCATGCAGTTGATCAGCCTCACTGCAATGGAGCCCCCTATCTCCTTTCAGGCGGATGCGGTGCGCGATGAACAGGCCAAGATTCTGCACGCCATTCAGCCACTCAGTTCGGAAGAAGTTCTGACCAAAACGGTCCGCGGTCAATACGGAGAAGGAATCGTTGCCGGACAGCGCGTGCCTGGATACCGCGAAGAACCGGATGTACCACCCGACTCACGTACCGAGACTTTCGTGGCGATGAAGCTGCAAATCGACAATTGGCGGTGGGCTGATGTGCCCTTCTATCTACGCACGGGCAAATGTCTTCCCGTGCGCAACACGCACATCGTTATTCAGTTCCGCCGGGCGCCGTTTGTGCTGTTTCGCGATACTCCCGTAGAGAACCTCACCCCCAACCAACTGGTCTTGCATATTCAGCCTGAAGAGGGCATCTCTCTGCGCTTTGCGGCAAAAACACCGGGTCCAATAATGCGCCTGGGGACCGTGGATATGAATTTCGAGTACGCGGATTATTTCGGCTTGACCCCCAGCACGGGATACGAGCGCCTCTTGCACGACTGCATGATCGGCGACGCCACGCTTTTCCAGCGTGCCGACATGGTGGAAGCGGGTTGGTGTGTGGTGAATCCGGTACTTGATGTCTGGAAGGCATTGCCGCCGCGCCATTTCCCCAACTATACGGCGGGGACTTGGGGGCCCAGGGAGGCTGACGATCTGCTTGAGCGCGATGGCCGCCGCTGGAGGAATTTCGACAAATGATTCTGGCCGGGGATATTGGTGGGACGCACGCAAGGCTGGCTTTCTTCCATGCCAATAACGGCACACTCAGGCTAGTCACGGAAGCCGCCTATCCCAGCCGCGAATATCCTGGTTTGGAACAAATTGTCTCCAAGTTCGTCGCAAAAGAAGACGAACCGGTCGATGCCGCCTGCTTCGGAATTGCCGGCCCAGTGTTCAACGGCCGCGCCCAGGTTTCCAACCTACCCTGGACCGTAGAAACCGCCAGGCTGGCAGAAGAGCTTAAGCTTCCGTTGACCTTTCTGATCAATGATCTTGAGGCCAGCGCATGGGGCATTGGAGCTTTGGACGTCGGCGATCTTTATACGTTGAACACGGGTGCTGTAAGCGCTGTCGGCAATCAGGCAGTTATTGCAGCCGGAACCGGCCTCGGTCAAGCAGGACGCTTCTGGGACGGGCGTCGACACCAGGTATTCGCGTGCGAAGGTGGACACACCGATTTCGGTCCCCGCAATGAGCTCGAGATCGAATTGTTTTGCTATCTTGCCGCCAAGTTCGGACGTGTCAGCTACGAGCGGGTAGTTTCTGGACCAGGCCTGGTTAATGTCTACCATTTCCTGCGCGATACTGGACGAGGCGACGAGCCTGACTGGCTCAAACAGAGTCTCGCAAGCGGCGATCCGGGCGCGGTGATCTCAAAGGCGGCTCTGGAAGGAAAATCGCCGCTGTGTGAACAGACGGTTGAGATATTTGTCTCGCTTTACGGAGCGGAAGCCGGAAATCTCGCCCTGAAAATGTTAAGCAGCGGTGGAGTTTTCCTCACGGGGGGCATCGCCCCGAAAATTCTGCCGAAACTCGGCGGCCCCTGCTTCATGAACAGTTTTCTCGATAAGGGCCGAATGCGCCCGCTGCTGGAAGCTATGCCCGTGTATGTCGTCATGAACGAAAATGCCGGGCTGTTAGGAGCTGCGCGTTGCGCGGCTGCCCGGGCGCAGGCCCGTTGACTATTCACCTATGAGCTCGCCTCCAGACATCCGGATCTTCGCTGAGACCGATGCGCTGTTCCGCGCGGCTGCTGAGCAATTTTCAACCCTCACCAAGGACGCTGTGAAGGCAAAGGATTCCTTCAGTGTCGCGCTTTCCGGCGGATCAACTCCCAAAGGCCTGTACACGCTGCTGGCTGAGAGCTACCGCGACTCTATCCACTGGGACAAAATTTACTTTTTCTGGGGAGATGAGCGGCCGGTTCCGCCCGACAGCCCGGAAAGCAATTACCGTATGGCATACGAAACCCTGCTTTCCAAGGTACCTGTGCCCAGCGGCAACATCTTCCGCATCCATAGCGAAAAGGATCCGCAACAGGCTGCCATCACTTACGAACAAACGCTTAGTACCGCCTTCCGCCTGCCAGATCTATTTCCACCTCGCTTTGATTTGATCCTGTTGGGACTGGGGTCCGATGGTCATACTGCATCGTTGTTCCCGCACACCAGGGCTTTAAAGGAGGACAAAAGGTTCGTCGTGGCAAACCGGGTGGAAAAGCTCGACACCTGCCGCATCACGCTTACACTGCCGGTCTTAAACAATGCCGCCCACGTAATTTTCTTGGCGGCTGGAAAGGACAAGACAGACGTTTTGGCGTCCGTTCTTGATGCTAGCAGCCCTGCGGAACAGTTCCCAGCTAAGCTGGTGCGGCCCAGAAATGGAAGTTTGACCTGGATGGTAGATAGCGCCGCTGCCGCGAAACTAAAAGTCCTAGCCCCTCAGGCGTAGTCAGCCGTAACCAACTTCTTGACTCCATTCTCTTCACGGCAGAGCAGTTCAACTTTCTTGCCTGCCGGCAGACGGTTGCGCATGTCTCCCTCGAGGATAATCATCTTCGAAGCGCCTCCCGTCCACAGGGTCACGACGGATTTGTTCGGTTGCCCGACATGGGCCTCGAAAAACTCCACGTTCTCCACCTTTCCGCGCAGCATCTCCCCTCCATTGCTGTCGGTCAGTGGAAATAGACCCGCAGCGCGAGCCTGCTTATAAAAGGCAGAGCGGCGGCGTTGGCGCCCGAACTCCCAATATGTGTTGGCGGCAAAGATGCCCGAGATGCTCAGCAGGATCAGAGACATGAAAAGCCCGTCCACCGTGGTGAGGGTGCCGAACAAGACGATCCAAACGATCCCCAACAGTGGAAGTAGCGTCAATACAGCGGATGTGATCAGCAGCATAGATTTTCCGTGCTCGTCCCCACGCGTAGCCGGCCCCGCACCAGCACGCGGCAATCGCGAAAACAATTTAACAAATGTGGCCAACTCACGCCAGCCTTCCTTCCTCCCATCGGCATGTTCCGCAACTAGAAGGGCTACACTAATGAGATGAGCACCCAGACACTAAACTCGTTGGCGAAGGCCTCATCGGCTTATCTGCGTTCTGCCATGCATCAGCCCATTCAATGGCATGAATGGGGCGAAGAAGCATTCGCTGCTGCCCAGCGGGAAAACAAGCCGATTCTTCTGGACATCGGCGCAGTCTGGTGCCACTGGTGCCATGTCATGGATCGCGAGTCCTATGACAATCCCGAAGTAGCAGCGCTCGTGAATGAAAGATTCATTCCGGTGAAAGTCGATCGCGACGAGCGCCCCGACATAGACAGCCGTTATCAGGCAGCGGTTAGCGCCATCAGCGGCCAGGGAGGATGGCCTTTGACTGCCTTTCTCACTCCCGATGGCAAGCCGTTTTATGGCGGCACCTACTTCCCACCCGACGATCATTGGGGCCGCCCCGGCTTCAAGCGAGTGCTACTCGCTATTGCTGACGCGTACCGAGAGAAACACGGTGAAGTCACGGAACAGGCCAAAATGGTCGAAAACGCCATTTCCCAGGCAGAGTCGTTCGCGGGTCGCGCGGGGGACTTTCAGCCTTCTGTTATCAACGCGATCGTGCAATCCGCAACCGGCATGTTTGATGCGAGCCATGGCGGATTCGGACACGCTCCCAAGTTTCCTCACCCGGCCGCTCTCGACCTCCTCATCGACCGCTATGTCCGCACCGGCGACAACCAAATACGTAACGTTTTCGAAACCACGCTCGAGAAGATGGCGCGTGGAGGCGTTTACGACCAACTCGCGGGAGGGTTCCATCGCTACTCCGTCGACGAGCGCTGGGTGGTACCGCACTTTGAAAAGATGTCTTACGACAATTCCGAGCTTTTGAAGAATTATGTTCACGCTTACCAGGCCACAGGCTCGGAATTTTTCGCCGAAGTGGCGCGCGACATCATTCGCTGGATGGATGAATGGCTGAGCGACCGTGAGCGAGGCGGCTTTTACGCCTCGCAGGACGCGGACTACTCCATGGATGACGACGGCGATTATTTCACCTGGACTTTAGCGGAAGCGCGTGCGGTGTTGAGCGAAGAAGAAGCCAGTGTCGCTTGCCTGCATTATGACATCAACGAAATCGGCGAGATGCATCACAACCCCGCTAAAAATGTGCTTTACGTGCGGGCTTCTCTGCAAGAAATAAGCACGCGGCTTGGGTTGCCGATTGACCGCGTACAAGCTTTGCTGAATTCGGCAAAGCAAAAGATGTACGCAGCCCGGCTGAAGCGGCCCACTCCGGTCGTGGACAAAACTGTTTACGTTGGCTGGAATGCACTATGCATTTCCGCGTATCTCGACGCAGCGAAGGTTTTGAATTTGTTGGACGCACGCCGGTTTGCGCTGCGTTCCCTGGATCGCATCCTGAGCGAGGCCTGGCGGCCACATGAAGGACTTAGCCACGTCCTCGCTTACTCCGATCCGGAAGCTCAGCATCGTGACGTAGCCGGCTTGCTGGATGACTTCGCATTCACCGCCGCGGCTTGTCTGGATGCCTATGAGAGCACGGCTGACCTGAGCTATTTCAACTTTGCGCTTCGGATAACCGACGTCATGATCGATCGGTTCTTTGACCCGGTGTCTGGGGGTTTCTTTGATACACCTCGTCAAAGCACAGACGCCCTGGGTGTGCTTGCGACACCGCGCAAGCCGATTCAGGACTCGCCGACCCCGGCTGGCAACTCGGTCGCCGCTACTGTTCTTGTCCGTATGCACGCCTACACCAATGATCAGCGCTACCGCGAAAAAGCTGAGAGCACGATGGAAGCATTCGCCGGAGTCGCGGGGCAGTACGGCATCTTCGCGGCGACTTACGGGATTGCTGGAATTTATTTTTCGGAGCCGCACACCCAAGTAGTGATCATCGGCAGCGGCCCGCAAGCGGAAGCACTCCGCCGCGCGGCCGTAGCTCCTTTCGCGTTCAACAAAACCGTCACTGCTCTCACCGAAAATGAAGTTGCTCCGCAGAACCTGCCGCCTGCCTTGGCATTGACTGTGACAAATCTTCCCGGCGATGTGCTCCGCCAAAGCGCCGCGGTCATTTGCTCGGGGCAAACCTGCCAGGCTCCCATTCATGACAGCGGCCAATTGACATCCGCGCTGCGCGCACAATTGTCCCCTACGCATTAACGTGGTCGTGCCGGCTTCATTTAGGCAATAAAAGAGGGCCGGCGTTGCTATTCGCACTCGCCGGCCCATGATTGCTACCCCTGGGGAAAGTCTTCTGTTACCCAGTGGTTACCTTGGTTACTTGCCCAAGACTCAGCCTAGTTGCAAGATTGCGACTTGGGACCGCAGAGAGGTATGGGTGCGCCATCCGGAGCCGGAAGCACCGGAGCCGCGATCGCCACATACGTGGTCGCCAAGCCAAGCATCAGGACCACCAGCCTGATTGCGTTCTTCATGTTCGTCTCCTTGTTACCCGCAAGTTCCTGTGCAACCAGGAACTTGCGTGCAAGGATTAT
>DASSIO010000337.1:0-9299 GCA_035691825.1 Terriglobales bacterium
GAAGATACCTGCGCGTTCGGAAACGGAGTGACGATCTTCACGGTATTGAAAAAGTCAGACATCGAATTGGCCAGCGACGCGGCCCCGGGGCACGAAGCCATTCCCATGGAATCGCAAACCGTGCGAAGCAGATTCTGGTGCGCATACAAAACTGTGGACTGGTAGGCGGGCTTCACCTGGGGCCCAATCAGAACAGTGGCGATGCGTCCGCCGCATCCCGATGAAATTTGAGATGAGCAGCGATTGTCTCCGCTCAGATTGCCTTCATCGAACACAATGAATAGAAGTCCATCGCCACCCGCTTTGAACTCGGGGCGCCCGAGGATCGCCGGCAGATTCTGGGACAGCCACTGATCCGCCTGGCTAAGCGTGCCGTTGTGAGCGTCCTCCTGCAGGTTGGGACTGATGTAGATGTAGTTGGGCGTGGCGTTATTTGCCATATCGGTGCTCAATTGCGGATAGGGCACGCTGCGGATCTTCTGGGTGGAAGTACACGCGTCGGAGAAGTCGATCAGGGGATTATGCCGCCGGACGTAATTCAGCCAGCTTAGCCCCTGAAATCCGGCATATGGCAGATCAACCTGGTAGGACTTCCAGGTCAGGCCCTGTGGCAGCAGGTGACGAACGATGTTGTCTACGTTGTAGCAGGAGGTCGTATTGTTATTCAGTGTGACCGCCTGTCCCGCCACCAGCCACATCAGAGCCGGCAAGGAGCTGTGCTGATCGGAGTAGTACTGGGTCGCGAGCCCGTATTTCTTAGCGAGAGAGTTGAAGTAAGGCATGTTGGCGTTGCCAATCACGCTCTCATAACTATGGTTTTCTTCTGTGATCATCCAGACGTGCTTGGATTGAGGGACTTGCGAAAAGGCGGGGTAGACAGTGATCAGCAGAAACAAAAAAAGAACGGGGAAAAGCGCTACACGGGACTTCATCTCCGTATTCCTTTGGTTTTGTTTTTCTTGCAGCCGTGCGCCGGACTGGTGGCAAGTGGGCGCGCTGTGGCCTGCGCCCGGAAGTTGCGCAACGGTACGCGATTTGCTGCCTGGCCGCAATCAGCGAAACCCCTTATTTCACGTGCAGTGCGCCAATCGGAAGTACACCTCAGGGACGAGGCGCGAAATAACTCGCTCACGGTCGGGGAGGCTTGAAAGCCTGGGGGGCCCCGTTACCTCGGTAATCCATAGGTTTTTCTGAACCGGATTACAATTGGCACCATCGCAGGTCATCTGACTGGTTTCTTCGGCTCTGCTGCCGATAATTCAGGAAGGTGGCGAATCCGTCCCGAAATTGGCTCCCAATGGAGCTTCGGAACGGTGCGTAAGCCGGGGTCCGCACTTATATGGCTTTTGGGTTAGGGTTCAATAAAGCTAAGGTACTCAGCTCTGCCGAGAAGTACGTCCAACAGGGCAAGCTGCAGAACGCAATTTCCGAATACGAAAAAGTCCTCAAGAACGATCCCAAAGACCTCACGGTTCTGAACACGGTAGGTGACCTTTACGCGCGCCTCGGCCAAAGCGATCAGGCGGCAAACTGCTTCAAAAGCGTCGGCGATGCCTATGCCCAGCAGGGTTTTACGGTCAAAGCTATCGCCATGTACAAGAAGCTCACCAAAATGAAGGCGTCGCTCGACGGCATTCTGAAATTGGCCGAGCTTTATACCCAGCAGGGATTGTTCAATGACGCCCGCCAGCAATACCTGCAAGTAGCGGAAGAATTTCTGCGCTCAGGAGAACTGGAGCAGGCGGTTCGCATATTCCAGAAGACGCTGGAGATGGATCCTGAGAACGTCGCCATGAAAGTACGGCTGGCTGAGGTTTACATCCGGCTGAAGAAGAAGGATGAGGCGTGGCAGATTTTCGCCGGCGCCGCCGAGCAACTCCGTTCTCGCGGACAGTTGGCACCGGCGGAAGACATTCTGCAGCGCATGTTGACGCTCGACCCCAAGAACAAGCAGGCATTGCTGCTGCGCGGGCGGAATTCCCTGGAGGCAGGTGATAGCGCCGCTGCGATTCACTACCTGCAGCAGGTCCCGGATATTGATTCCCAACCCGAAGGGTTGAAGGCTCTTTTTCAGGCGCACCTGGCGGCAGAGAAGCTCGCCGAAGCCGGAGTCGTTGCGACCAAGCTTTGGACGATGCATAACGACTTCGAAGGCATCTCCAGCTTCGTCGATGAGCTGATCAAGGGCGGTCTGTACCGGGACGCTTTGAACGTCTATCACCAGCATGTCGAGCAATTTTTGGCGGCTGATCGGGCGAAGGCGCTGACCGGTCTTCACGCCATGATCGGTCATGTGCGCAACGAGCCGGAAGCGCTCCAACTGCTCCTGCAGCTGTTTGAGAAGGCCGGTGAGACAACGCACGTCGCGGAAGTTAAGGAGCTGCTCGCCCACGCCAGCGTCCAGACCGGCGACCTTCAGAAGGCTCGCGACCTGTATCAGGAACTCAGCAGCCTCGAACCGGATAATCCAATTCACTCCCAGAACGCGCAGCAGGTCTCCGCGAAACTCGGCAGCACGCCTGGCGGAGGGCTGATCACGACAGAAGAGGGCGTAGTCCTCGCCGACGAATTAGAAGCGACTGCGCCGGCCATTACCCAGAATTTTTCTGAAGAAACGGCAGAGGCGGTACGGGCGGCTTTGACCGACGCGGAGTTGTTCCTCTCCTACAACATGCCCTCCAAAGCACTAGCGCCGCTTGAGAGTGTGCTGCCGCAAGCGCCCGAGCATGTGTTGCTCAATCAGCGGCTTACTGCATTGCACGTCCGCGCTGGACGGTTTGCTGAAGCCGCAACCTGCTGCCGCGTCTTGCAAAAAGTTTACCTCGAAGCCGGCCATCAGGAGGAGTCCGATCGTTACGGTGATCTGGCGCAAAGATGTGAACAGCATGCCGCGCCAGCGATGGTCACGAGTGCATCGGCCGAAGGACCCGCCACATCTGTGGCGTCCGCGGCTTCTGCGCCATGGCCGGGAGCAGCGCCTACAGCAGCGGTCGAGGAGTTTACGTTAGCGCCGCCGGAGCCTGTACACGAAGAAATTTCTTCCGCCGCCGCAGCGGACAGTTCTGAGACCGTTGATGCGGAAGTTGACTTGTCGGACGAATGGGAGGGCTCGGTTTCCGAAGCAGTGCCGGAAGCCGCACCTGCAGAGGAATCGGGAGCTGAAACGCCTGCTTCCGCAGAACTGGTGACGGAAACGGTTGAAGAAATCCGCTTCTACTTGAAGCAGTCCATGAGACTGCAGGCATTGGCCGCGATGGCCAAGCTGGAAGCTCTCACCAAGGACGCATCTTTGATCGCGAGCCTTCGGACTGAATACGAGGATGCATTTGCTCCCGCCCCCGTCAACGAAAGTGCGCCAGTGGCTGCTCCGCCGAGGGCGGAAGAAATAGCCGTCGAGGAATCGGCGTTCGAACCTGCCGCACAAGAGGAAGTGCCAGCGCACGCATCAGCGGCGGCAATGGCAGCTCCCAGTGCGGGAGACTTGCAGCAGCTGGTCTCGGACTTGGAAGCTGATCTGGGCGATGGTTTCGGAGTGCCGCCGGCTGCACCGACGCAGGTTCCCACGCCAATACCAGCTGCGTCCAGCAAGCCCGGTAAGGACACTCTGAGTGAATTTGTCGCCGATCTGGACTCGTCGCTAGGAGACGATTTCCTCACTGAACCGTCCGCGCCTGTGCGGCCGGTTGTGATGCCGGCGCCCAAGACCGCCGCTGCCGCTGCAGCGGCCGTGGCAACTCCTGCTGCCGCGGTTGCTTCGGTCGCACCGCCTGTGGCGGCAACAGTTCCTGACGCACCCCCTGCTATCAGCTACCAGCATGCGGAAATGGCGTCCTTGCTGGCGCCGGCGACGGCAGCTTCGGCAGCCGCCAGCACCGAGCTCGTCGACATGTTTGACGAGTTGAAGAGCGAACTCGAGGAAGACACGGCCTCAACTCAGGGCAACGAGGATCCCGAAACCCATTACAACCTGGGTGTGGCATTCCGGGAGATGGGCCTGCTTGACGAAGCGATTGGAGAGTTGCAGAAGGTGTGCCAGCTGGTGGAGCGGGGCCATTCCTTTCCGCAACTGATGCAGACTTACACCTGGCTAGCGCAGTGTTTTCTCGATAAGGGCGTGCCCGAAGCCGCCATTCGGTGGTATGAGCATGCTTTGCAAGTTCCCGCGATCGACCAGGATACCCGCACGGCGCTTCATTACGAGTTGGCCTCGGCGTACGAAAGCGCCCACAACCGCGACTCTGCCCTTAGTCATTTCCTTCAGGTCTACGGCAGCAATATCGATTATCGCGATGTTGCCGAGCGCATAAAGGCCCTCAGGTCGTAAAATCCCAAGATGGATTCTCTTGCAGCCTTAACGTCGGGATTCTACCCCCATTGTCGTTGTTTCCCGTGCGGCAGGAGGACAGCATGAACGCAGAACGGGATATGCCTATCACCGGAACCGGCTCGCATATTGTCGACTCCCAATTTTCCGAACCGGCTGACGCGACCGGAGCCGCCGGTGAGGAGGGCGAAACCGACGCGCGCGGAGGCGGCGTATGGCTTCACAGGTTTGCTGTCCTGCTGTTCGTCTTCTTCTGCGCCGTTCTGGGTGTGATCCTGATTATCTTTCCCTGGCGCGACGAGTGGGTGAACAACACTCTGCTGTTCGGTCATCCCGTCTTGCAGGATTTTCTCTCTAATGGTTTCGTCCGGGGAATCTGCAGTGGGCTCGGTCTGCTGGACATCTGGATCGGCTTCTGGGAGGCCGTCCACTACCACGAGTAATTCTGGATTCAACTGACCTTTGTGTGGCAAAGCGTTCTAATCGAAAGAGAATGAATCAGCGATGAGTGAGCACAAGCCAAAGCCCGCGCCGCTGGCGTATCAGAATGAGCCGTTTCTCAATAGTCCAGATGGACGCATTCTGCGCATCATGTCGGAATATGTTGAACCGTTAGCGCGCTTCCGCCGTGAACAGATTCAGGACACGGTCGTGTTCTTCGGATCGGCGCGCTTTCACAGCCGGGAAGATGCGCAGGGCGCGCTGGCCGGCCTATCTGGCAGTCGCTCCGAGCATGCGATGGCTGAGCAGGAGGCGGCACTGAAACGCGCCGAAACCGCGGTCGACATGGCTCGCTACTATGAAGATGCGCGCCGCATGGCGTACTTGCTTACCGAGTGGTCAATCAAGATTCCCGCGAAACGGCGGCGTTTCGTGGTCACTACCGGCGGAGGTCCCGGCATTATGGAGGCCGCCAATCGCGGAGCGCACGAAGCTGGAGGTAAGACCGTCGGACTGAATATCAATTTGCCTTTTGAGCAAAATCCCAATCCCTATATCACGCCGTCCTTGAATTTCGAGTTTCACTACTTCTTCATGCGTAAATTCTGGTTTGCCTATTTGGCTAAAGCGCTGGTGATCTTTCCTGGAGGTTTTGGGACTTTGGATGAGTTGTTTGAGATTCTCACTCTGGCTCAGACGGAGAAACTCGCGAAGAAAATCCTGGTCGTCATCTACGGCCGCGAATATTGGGACAAGGTTCTCAACCTTAGTTACATGGCCGACTCGGGGACCATTTCTCCGCAGGATTTAGATCTTTTCAAGGTTGTAGATTCGCCTGAGGAAGGGTTTGAGTACCTGCGCGATGGGCTGACTCAATATCACCTTGGTCCGCAGCCCAAAGCTGTGGGCGAACGGGTACCGGAAATCGCCAAAACCCGCCCGTAACTTTCACCTTCTCTTAATAGGCCTAGTTTGCCTTGCGAAGTCCGGATTATGCTATGGCTTTGATCCGCTGACGGCGAACCCCAACTCTTCGCTGCCACGGCCGCAATAACAGCATCGTGAAAGCTGTTGTCTATCATCGATACGGTTTGGCCGGTGTGCTGCAGCTTGAGGATATCCCCAAGCCAACGCCTTCGGACGACGAGGTCCTAGTAAGAGTTCGTGCGGCTTCGGTGAATCCATATGACTGGCACTTGATGGAAGGAAAACCCTTCCTTATTCGCTTGTTCGGGCTCGGACTGCTGAAGCCCAAGGACACTCGATTTGGCGCGGACGTAGCAGGGCTGGTCGAAGCGGTTGGCAAGAACGTGGCTGGCTTTAAACCCGGCGACGAGGTTTTCGGAGTTTGTCGCGGGTCCTGTTCCGAATATGCGTGTGTCACGCAGTCAAAATTAGCGAAGAAGCCGCACAATGTGACATTGGCGCAAGCAGCTTGCGGGGGCATAGCCGCAATTACCGCACTGCAAGGTCTTCGAGATAAGGGCCGGGTTCAGCCCGGGCAAAAGGTGTTGATCAATGGGGCGGCGGGAGGAGTAGGCACGTTTGCTGTGCAGATCGCCAAAGCCTTCGGAGCCGAAGTAACTGGAGTCTGCAGTTCGAGGAACGCGGACATGGTCCGGTCCCTCGGAGCGGATCAGGTTATTGACTACACGCAGCAGGACTTCACCAAAGCCGGGCATAGCTACGACGTGATTTTCGATCTAATAGCGAACCATTCGCTTTCACAATTTGGGCGCCTGCTGAATCCCGAAGGAATCTACGTGGGCGCCGGAATAGGCCCGGGTGGATCCATCGTCGGTTTTCTGGGGCGGGCCATGGTGACCGCGCCACTTATGTCCCGCTTCGGAAGCCACAAGTTCATTATTCTGATGGCCAAGATTACTCCGGAAGACCTAGGTGTTATGGGAAATCTGATGGATTCTGGGAAGGTGAGAGCCGTGATCGATCGTCGCTATCAACTCAGTGATGTTCCTGAGGCAATCCGCTATCTTGCCACGGGGCATGCCCGGGCCAAACTAGTCATAAGAGTTGGAGGCGCGGCGGATCACGATTCCAACGGTTGATTTTTTACTGCAGCGTGCGGACCAGCCAAGGAATAATTACCTGCTTGAAAATCACGGGATCGGGCCAGACCTTCACTTGCCGTCCCAGGTGGCCGCCTTGGGGGTTGACCCAGGCGGTTTTCGGAGTATCACCCTTGCTCAAGAGCAGGTAGATATCGGAAATCGGCACTTGCGTATCTTTGACTCCGGCTATCACCAGCATCGGCGCCATGGGTTTTCCCAGCAGGCCTTGATGGACCAGAGACATTTGGGGGAGGATCTCTGCCATCTGGTCAACGGTCGTGACGTTGTCGAAGATTGCCATCAACGCCGGCATCTGGTCGAAAAGATATTCGCGATTTCCCAGCAGCGAATTCATCAGAAATTCCTTTTGAAAGAACTCGTCCACCGGCGGTGATTGAGCACTGGCGCCCCGCAGGCGGGCGCGTTCCACAATGGCCATTTTGGTCGCCCAGTACGCGCCCCAACTGACGCCGTGCATAGCGATTCGGTTCTTGTCGATCTCCGGACGGCTCGCCAGGTAGTCGAGCACATGGGAAAGCATGCGCTCGGCATTGTTGCTGACTTTGATTGGCGATTGCCCTGTTCCCGGACCATCGACCGCCAGATATCCCACTCCGAAGGGAAGAATAGCGGCGAAGCTTTCCGCGAGATCCTCCTTGCGGCTGTCCAGACCGTTCACGGCCAGAACGAGCGGCACGGGTCCGTTTGCATTCTTCGGCAGACGCAGGTACCCGATGATTGTCTTACCTTCAAACGGAATGTGAACGATCTCGAGTGGCGGGTCCCAGAATCGGCTATGCGCCAGGAAAGCTTCGATCGCTTTTTCATAGGATCGCTGCTTTCCCGGAGAGGCGGGGATGGGCCAGCGTCCGAAAGAATAAAGGCGCCAGGCCCGGACGTAGTCTGCGTCAGCTTTCTGCGGATCACGTTTTTCCAGCGATTTGGCCTCATTCATGTAGCGGTCAGCCACGGCCATGAACCCGGCAGCCCATTCGTCCTTATCCTTGCTGTGAATGGAAGCGAACGCCTCGCGTACGTCGGCGGGATCCAGACCAATCAGGGGATACATGCCGGTTTCGGCGCGATGAATGGCTTCGGTCTTGATTTCCTCGAGCGTGCGCTCCGGGCGGGTTTGTTGGCCCATGGAAGGCAGGGTTGCAAGCACCGTCAGGCAAATAATCGTAACACGATATAACTCACAAATAGATTTTGGCACCATGATGTCCAATTGAAAGAAAGCTAAGCAGCGCCCGTCGCTGAGCGGGCGCATCGCTTAGAAAGTGAGCTTAAGCCCCAGTTGCACGGCGCGGCTGCCTCCCGAACCGATCACCGGGTTGGCAGCTGCAACGTCGGGAGTGGCGCATGCGCATCCAAAGGGCGGGGCCGATGGGTCGTTCAGCCCAAAGCCATTCTGCCCGCCATAGGGATTCGCGAAATTGGGATGATTCAGGATATTG
This sequence comes from Terriglobales bacterium, assembly GCA_035691825.1. Classification (GTDB taxonomy): domain Bacteria; phylum Acidobacteriota; class Terriglobia; order Terriglobales; family Acidobacteriaceae; genus Gp1-AA122. The sequence continues at coordinate 8,292 of DASSIO010000337.1, forward strand.
AAGAACTCGGCGCGGAATTGCGCTCCGAAGCTTTCGGTGAACTTCCAGCTCTTGGCCACTGAGAAATCCCAGTTACGGAAGCCGTTATCACGAAAGAGATTGCGCCCCATGTTGCCGAACGTCCCCAGCGCAGGCGGGATCATGATCGAACTGCCTGCGGCATAGCAACCGAAGAGGTTGAGCGCGGCCGTTGCAGCACCCGGTGTACCGCCATCGAGGGCCAATGCTTTCGCGGCGCATGCCGGGTTGCTGGTTCCGGAGAACTGAGGTATGCCCGAAGGGTTTGGTTTGAAATCGTTGGGATTTCCAAAAAAGTCCCAGCGAGCTGGGCTGGTCGCTGGCGGGCTGACTGGCAACGAACCCGTACCACTCACGTCCGTACCCAGGTCCATCGGTCCCCATGGTTGCGGGCTCGACAAGCTGACGATGGAGTTGAGTTCCCAGCCTTCCAGCATTTGCGCAAACGATTTCTTATTGGGTAAGGCGTAGGTCACCGAGAGCGTGAACCGGTGCCGGATATCGAAATCGCTGCTGGCATATTCACGCCCGGGGTGGAAAGAGTCCTGGGGGAGGCCCAAACCGTACCCGAAATCCCAATTGGCTCCCACGTCATCGAGCGAATGCGAGTAAGTGTAACCAAGCACCATGCTCAGTCCGTGGTAATTGCGTGAAGTCAAAGTAGTCTGCAGCCCGTTATAGTTCGACCGGTAGAAGTTCCCCATCTGGAAAATGTTGCTGAGGTAGGGGAACTTGGAGAAGAACGGCCGGGCAGTTTCTTCCGCCCCGGTACTGTCAGGAGCACAGAATACGGGATCGGTGAAACCAGACTGGATGCAGGAGGCAATACTGCCCGCGGGCCAGCCCGAGCCGACGGGCGGCTGATTGATATCGCGAATGCCGATCAGATTGGTGCCGCGATTTCCGACGTAGGCGACTTCCAAAGATAATTTGGACGTGAGTGCCCGCTCCACGCTGAGATTCCAGTTCCACACATACGGAGTAGTGATG
>DASSIO010000338.1:0-6224 GCA_035691825.1 Terriglobales bacterium
GAAGGGCGAACCCAGGTGTTCGCGGAGGTCGATCCAATGCTGCTCGGGGATCGTGGCGAAGACTTCTACGACCTTGGGATCGAATTGCGTGCCCGAGCACCGGCGAATCTCTTCGCGGGCGTGGGACATGGGCAAGGCGCGCCGATAGGGTCGGTCGCTGATCATAGCGTCCAGCGAGTCCGCTATAGTGAAGATGCGTGCCCCCAGAGGAATTTGATCGCCTTTAAGGCCGCGCGGGTAACCCGTGCCGTCGTAGAACTCCTGGTGCGCGAGGACGATTTCCGCAGCATCCTGGAGGAAGGGGATGCGAATCAGCATGTTGTAGCCAATCTCGCAGTGCTTACGCATGATCTGCTTTTCGTCATCCGTGAGCGGACCGGGCTTTCGAAGGATGCCGTCAGGGATGGCCATTTTGCCAATGTCATGCAAGAAGGCAGCGCGCGCCAGAATGGGCAGGTAATGATTTGGGACCGGCATGGCTTTGGCGATGGAAATTGTGAAAGCCGTGACGCGCTGGCAATGGCCTTCGGTTTCGGCGTCCTTCAAGTCTAACGCGCTGCCCAGAGCCTCAAGAGTGTCGTCATAGGACTGTTCGAGTTGCGCCAAAGCGTTGCTGAGCTGCGCGGTGCGCTCCTCCACCTGTTGCTCCAGCTTGAGTTGATAACTGCGGTTTTCCGCAACCAGGCGACGATGCTGGAGGGCTCGTCCGACGCCGAGGAATAACTGATCCTTCTCAAAAGGCTTGAGGATGTAGTCATACGCGCCACGGCGGATAGCCTCGAGGGCAGTGGAAATGTCGTGGATGGCTGTGACCATGATCACAGGCACCTCGGGGTCGTACTCGCGAAGCCAATCCAGCAACTTGATCCCGTCCATTTCGGGCATGATCATGTCGCTAAGAACGAGATCCGGCGTAACCCTCTTTACCTGCTCCTGGGCCGCCCGGCCGTTGCTGACGGCGGTGCAGCGGTACCCCTTAGATTCGAGCATTGTGGAGACCACTTCACGAATTGCCTCCTCGTCGTCAACTACCAGTATCTGTTCTAGCTCCAAAGGTGTTTGCCCCCATCGCCATTATACGGGACAGCACAGCAGTACGGAGGTGCTCTTGCCCATTCAGAAAATAGCATGTTAGCGTCGGGGGAAGGTCGATAGAAGCCTATAAGCCGTCCTAAAGTAAGAGAACAAAGCGGTTTTCTGTCGCGTCGACGGCAATTCAGGCCGGGAGGCAGCACATCGTGTTGGTGAACCAGGGCCTGCTCGGAATCGCCTTCTTCGAAGCGACCGCGTTCATCGTTCTGCTGGTCCTCTTCCTCATTTTTCAGCGCGATCACGTAAATCGGTACTTTCGGCTGTGGGTGGTCGGCTGGTTTGTTCTTACCTTGTCCTCGCTCTGCGAAGTAGCCATGCTCAGCAGGGACCTGCCGATGCTATGGATGGCTGTGGTGATGGGAAGAGTTGCGGCTAAGCTTCTCTTTTCCGCCGCCGTGGTTCAGCTTACGGCCGATTCGGGGAAACGCAGCTGGCCTGTTCTGCCTCTCGCCGGAGTCGTCCTGCTCGGCGTGTACTATTTCCAGCAAGGCGTCCCGCCGGACTATGGAAACGTGCCCTGGGGAACAGGCCTGTTGGCTAGCGCCGTAAGCTTGAGCGCAGGGATGCTTTTGTGGAGGTCGCGGCCTTCGCTGGGCGGGCATGGGATACGGTTGCTGGGGGGCATCTTCCTCCTCACTGGACTGCATGGAATGGATCGACCCCTCTGGGTCCAGCACCCATTTTTCACGTTGCGCGTTGCGTCCGACCACTTGCTTGGTGTGGCGTTGGGAATCGCCATGGTGGTCGTAGTCCTGGAAGGCGCGCGGGCGCGTACGGTTGAACTCAATGAGAAGCTGCGTCGATTAACGCTTCTAACGACCGCGAGTACACAGACCTTATCTGTTCAGGAAGTTCTGGACAAGGTCCTTGCTCACCTGGTGGAAAGCCTCGGGGCCACCCACGGACTTGTCCGACTCCTCGAAGGCGAGGGAGACAAGGCTCAGCTTGTCGTTCATGCCTCTGTGGGTTTTCGACAGGACTACCTGTCAAAGTACAAAAGTTTGGCGGCTAAAGCTCCTTGGTCTCAGCAGGTCTTGCACAAAGATTGCGAATTCTTGCGACTGGAAGATGAACAGGATCCGGCCGTTCGCCAGAGAATGGCGGAGAGCGGCATCGGGAACATCATCACCATGGCGCTGCCTGGAAAAGAGGGACCGCTGGGAATCATCGCGATAGGCTCCGCGAGGACTGAACAGTTCCAGGATGACGAGATTTCCTATCTGTTGAATATAAGCAATTTGCTGGGTCTTACGCTTCAGAACGTCCGCCTGTTTGAGCAGGTGGCCACTGTGCAGCAGCAGTGGGCCTACACGTTCGACTCCATCGGTGACCCCATCCTTGTGCACAACCGTCAGGGACGAATCCTGCGATGCAACTTGCGGTTGGGGCATCTCCTGGGCAGGGATTCGCAGGTACTCGGCGGGCGGGCAGTGAGCGATCTTCTGAACCGAAGAAATCTTACGTATGCGATGTGCCCGTACTGCGAAGGTGTCGCCGGCGAAGGAGACAATCCCGATCCTTGGCTCCACGGCTATTTCCTGGCGTCGAACTCCACGTTTACCGATCCCGCGGGGAACCTGCTGGGCACAGTCCACGTTCTGAAAGACATTACCGAGAGAAAGCGTGCTGAAGAGAAGTACCGCACACTCGTCTCCAGCGTGCAGGAAGGCGTGTTCATTTCCACACCGCAAGGGCATTTTCTGGATTTCAACGACGCCATGCTTCGAATGACGGGATACGAAACTCGGGATGAGTTGCTGGCCGCCGATATTCCGGGAACGATGTACGCGAACCCGGCCGATCGCGAGCGGCTCAAGAGGTTGCTGCAGGAGCACGGATCCGTGGCGGACTTCGAGTTCGAAATGATGCGTAAGGACGGCGAAGTTCGGACTGTGCTCGAGTCATCCATCGCTGTCAAGGATGCGGCGGGAAGCGTCACTGCGTATCAGGGTTTTTTGCTGGATATCACGGAAAGAAAGCGCGCCGAGCTGGAAGTACGTAGACGAAACCGCGAACTCCTGGTGTTGAACTCCATCGGGCAAACACTGACGGAGTCGATGGACCTGGGCGATTCGCTCCACCGGACTCTTCGGCAGATGGCCGAGCTCTTTAGCTTGGATGCATGCGCGTTGTACCTCTTTGACGAAGGGGGTATAAGAATCAGGAGAGTGGCTGCGGTGGGGCACCGCTCCGAATACTCGCGGAATTTTCCGTCAGTGAACGTGAAGCCCGAACTGCTGCAGCATATTCAAGCAGTTCATGCGACGTTCCTTTCCGTGCAAGGGCTGCCGTTGCCTGCGATTTTCCGCGAGGCGCAGCGGAAAGAAGAGTTAGTTTCTGCGTACATTGTTGTGCTCTGGTCCAAAGATCGGGTGCTCGGTGGACTGACGGTTGGAAGCCGCGTCCCCAAGGAGTTTTCACCCGCCGACATTAATCTGCTAATCGCCGTCGGCAGCCAGCTCTCCAGCGCCATCGAACGAACGACACTCTATGAGGAGTCCCGGCAGGCCTACGAAAATCTGCGCCGCGCGCAAGAGCAGCTCCTTCACAGCGAGAAAATGGCTGCTGTGGGCCAATTGATTTCCGGGGTCGCGCACGAACTGAACAATCCTCTGACCGCTATCCTCGGCTACAGCCAGTTGTTAACCTCGAGCGGACAGTTGAATCCGCAAGGGATTGAATACGCGGAGAAACTCTACAAACAGGCGCAGAGGACTCACCGCATCGTCCAAAATTTGCTCAGCTTTGCCCGCCAGCACAAACCGGAGCGCGTTCCCGTGCAGCTGAACTTGATTCTCGAAGAAACCTTGGCGCTCCGCGACTACGATTTGCGGATGAATCACATCCGGGTCCACCTGGAACTCGCCCCGGACCTGCCCCTCACCGCCGCCGATCCTCACCAGTTGCAACAAGTGTTTCTGAACCTGGTCAACAACGCCGTCGATGCCATGCTCGACCAATCCAAGGAAGGGGACCTGTGGGTTCGCACGGGTGCGAATGGCGACCGGCTGTTTATTGAGTTTACCGACAGCGGCCCGGGCGTAAAAGATGCGTCGAAGGTCTTTGACCCTTTCTACACGACGAAACCCGTGGGCAAGGGGACCGGGCTGGGCCTCAGCATCTGTTACGGAATAATTACGGAACACGGAGGCACGATCCGCGTCCGTAATGTTCCTCCGCGCGGGGCTTCGTTCCTGATCGAAGTGCCCTACCAGCCGGCCCGGCAGGCAAAGACAAGCGGACTCGATCAGCCAATGGAACAGGTAAGGGAGGGGCGCATCCTGTTGATCGATCAGGATGATTCCGTGCTGGAAGCGGTGAGAGCGATCTTGCGCGAGCGAGATCATGAAGTTGAGACGGCCAAGAGCGCGGCGGATGCGATGGCCATGCTCGAGCAAAAGGAATTTGATTTGGTTGTTGCGGACCTCGAGCTTTCCGGGACGGCCGGCAGGAACATTCTCCACGACTGGATTGCGGTCCGCAAACCCGGTTTAGCTAATCGATGCGTGTGGATGCGCGCCGCTCCTTTGGGGAGCTCTACGGACGAAGTGCCACAAAATGGAGAGCGCTCTCTGCAGAAGCCGTTCAAGGCGGCGGAATTGCTTGCGGCGGTGGATGCCGCGCTAGCGAGTGCGCAGTCCGCGCCCCTCGCCGGGTGAGGCAAGTTTCGATGCCAGAGCGGCCCGTTCGCCCAACTCTCGCATCGCCGTTTCCAACCGCATCGCCAGCGTACCGACAACTTCGCTCAGAGCTCCAAGATCGGGAAGCGGGGCGAATCCAAAGATTAATTTGAAGCGAATTAATTCGTACCTCAAGCTGAAGAACAAGCCAAGGCGGAGCCGCGCAAATTCCTGGGCTGCACCGACCTGCGGCGACAAGGAAGCAATGACGCGTGCCAGCCGCCACAATCTCAAGAACTCGCCGCGCAAGCAGCCTAGGTAGGCCCGAGCGATCGTTCGACGTTCACTGCGGACTCGGCGGCTAAGAGCACTCGAGCCTCTAGAGGCGAGATAGGCGATGTCTTCCGCACCCATCGCTTGCCGTACTTGCGGGAAGTAGACTACGTGACGCCGATCTGATTCTTCAGCCAGGTGGAGATCCGCGCCGGGCTGGACCTGCCTGCGCGTGGGAAGCAAGATCCATGCAACCAGAATCAGAAGCAGAATCGCAAACCCACAGAGGGCCATGAGGGCAAGGCTCAATTTTGTCGTGCCTCCAATTTCCAAAGTTGCCTGAGCTTCTCGTTGAGCTGCAGCAACCGTTGATCGATCTCGGGAGAAAGCCTCAGATAATCGCCTTCCCATTGCCGCTGCGGTTTTCTGTCCTCTACTGGCAGAGGCTTTCGAAGTGCGGCAATCCACACCACTTGGACGAGCACAAAAGAGAGCATGGTTGAGATCTGCCATACCGACTGATAATCAAAATAGTTTTTCTTAAGTAACGCCTGGAGCACCGTATTGATCAGAATATCCGTGCAGGAATAAAAACAAAACCCGCCGAGGATCATCTTGTACGCCGTGGGGACTACGATCGAGTAGTATCGGATCAGCAACAGGCAGGCTATTACCGCCGATGCAAAGGTGATTTGAAACCCGCGATTGAGCTCAAACCAGCGAGCGATCGCCCAGTTAGTATGCGTTGCCAACGCCACGAGTAGTATTACGACCGATGAGGTGACAACCAAGGCGCGCCATGCGAGCCCCCAAATGCCTTCGTAGGTTCGAAGCGTGATCCTTAGAATTTCGGACGTGGCGAATGCCTGAGCAAAGAGAGTTACACATTCCGAGTACCAAGCGAGTGTGAACGTTGTGGGAGAGCTAGGCCCCCAAACGGTATACAACAGCACTAGAAATCCGGCCTGGCAAAGGTTAAGAGATACATATGTGGTGAACAGGGGCAGCTTCCTGAAATTGTCCTTGGCAATCAAGATCAGCAGCAAAGCGATCTGGACAAGCGCACTGCAGCCCCATAGACTTAGCACGTAGCGAGGCAGATGACTCACGATCATGCATACTAGCATTTCTTGACTGGCCGATAAACAAGACAAAAGTACCGGCAGAAGTGGGTAGTTGGTCCTGGAACGCCTTGAATCTGGAAGCCCGGCGTGCAGGGATTACCTGTTTTAGGGCGAG
>DASSIO010000339.1:0-49003 GCA_035691825.1 Terriglobales bacterium
CGAGACCAGCGGCATGCATGATGGGAAATCATAGATGAAGCTATTCGCGCAGCGATTTCAAACGTGTTTTGCGGCTCTTTTGGCTGCTGCCCTTCTCTTTTTGGTTGCGGTGCCAGTACTAGGTCAGAGTGCCGCTGCTCCCGAAGGCCAGACCGCCGCCACCGCCCAACCACAACTGGCAAGCCTTGTGGGCACGGTAACTGATGTCAATGGCGATACGGTTCCGGATGCTAGCATCGTCCTCGACGCTACGGATCACACCGACCACCGCGCCGTCACCGCCAATGACAACGGCTATTTTGAACTTCACGATGTGAAGCCCGGAATTGCTTACCAAGTCAAAATCACCGCCCAGGGCTTTTCTGACTGGACGTCTCCGCAGCTCACACTCGATGCCGGCCAATTCAAGATCCTCACGGATATCCAGCTCAAAGTTGAATTGAACCGCACCACAGTTTACGTGTCGGAGAGGAGCGAAGAGGTTGCGACCGAACAGGTCAAGGTGGAAGAAACGCAGCGTGTCTTCGGATTTATCCCAAATTTCTATGTCGTGTATGAGCCCGATCCGGTGCCGCTCACGGCCAAGCTGAAGTTCAGGCTCGCGCTCAAGGTCGCCACCGATCCGGTGACCGCCGCCGGAGTGGCTTTTCTTTCCGGTACACAACAGGCTGGTGATACCCCTAATTACGGACAGGGGGCGGTTGGCTTCGGCAAGCGGGTTGGCGCCAATGCCGCCGACGGTTTCACCGACATCATGGTTGGCGGAGCCATCCTGCCTTCGCTTCTGCACCAGGACCCGCGGTACTTCTATCAGGGAACCGGCACAAAGGGCTCGCGCTTCCGTCATGCCATGTTCCATCCATTTGTCTGTGCCGGTGACAACGGGAAAATGCAGCCGAACTACTCCAGCCTGGGCGGAGATCTGGCGTCATCGGCGATTTCGAACCTTTACTATCCTCAATCCAATCGCGGCGCAGGATTGGTGCTTACGAATTTTGGCATCAACACCGCCGAACGCGTCGCCAGCAGCCTGGCCCAGGAATTCCTGCTAAAGCACTTCCTCGCGCGCAATCGGTAAGAGGCGCGGTCCCGCCTTAGTCGAAAACGGAAGTGTAGTCAGAGTGCAGTTTTGAGTGCGATCGGCTGATTCGGTCAGCTAAGAGTAGACTCGGATGACGTGGCCTCACACAGAAAGAATTCCGAGTTGTTTTTTGAGCAAGCTGTGGTCGGATATTTTCAAAATGAACTACCATCGGAACCCGGTAGGTTTGAGTACATGCCATATCGCGGACACGGTCACTATCGGCTCGGAGAGGCTTTGAAAGCCGGGCCACAGCGTTGCTACTACATCGTCGAAGGCGAAAAACGCTATTTTACGGTTCTCAGTGTGGCCAATCACCGTCTGCAAATATCGCATTTTGAGTGACATTCAGTCCGGAGTATCCTTAGAAGTTCTTCACTATGCGAACCTTCCCTAAGGCGCTGTCTAAATTCCAAGATATTGTGAATGAGCGCGGAGCAGAGTTGCGAGCACTCCCTTTCGAGGAGTTGGCCGGGCGAGGCGAAGCACCGATCGAGCACGTAAGCGTCGAATCGCGTCCCGCAACTATTGGCATCATCGTGCAGCCATTGGCGAGTGGCGGGATTCGAGTTGTTGTTCAGGGCTTCATGAAAGCTAAGTTAGTTGGGCAGAACGTTGCTCTCGACGGCTTCTACAAATACCCGAATGGATCTGTCGCTCCGATGCCCAAGGAGGACTTCTACGAGTTCGACTGAGAGTTCGTTCTTAGTATGATCGCCTTTTTAACGTCGACGAGAGTTCAGATCACGAGCTGTTGCGGTGTCACTGTCGGATCATCAACGAGTGGAATACAATCTGCGCAGACAGGTGGCAGGCTGCCTGTGCGAGGTGGACAATGAGGCCGCGTCCCTTAGCGCTAACGTCCCTAATTGCGATTTCCTTCGCCAGTGTCGCTGTTGGCGTGGCCTTGTAAAATCACTCCAAGCTTGTCTACCCTGCTCCCGAGACGAAAAGCTCTTTTCTGAAGAACTACACACCTCAGCCCGTGATCGACCGTTTTCGCGATCTGAGTGGGGGTTTTTCCTATGGACAACACCAAGGCAGCGGAGCAAGGAACAATTTTGTAGACGAAAGTTCGGGATTTGCATTCTACATCGTGCTATCGCATGACCAGCGGATACCCTTGATGAATGCGCTAGAAGCAGATGCCCTGAAGCAACTCGCTAATTGCGGAGCAAGAATCGTTGGCCGGACGGGAGATCCGCGCAGTGGATTTCATTTTGACTACAAAATCAATGAGAGCGTCGGATCACTAACAATTTTGCCGCTGGCACCTACGTCCCCCGCACCGGTCCGTAACATGTCATTGCCGGAGGGCATGGAAGACGTGACTGTGAGGATCGAGCAGATGGAGACATGGTTCCCGACGAGCGCTCAGACCAGCCCGACTGACCGTTCATAGTCAGTTTGGCGCAACATCCTCCTGATTAGACTCAGTGACCGCGAGTGCTCAGTGAAAACCGCTGCTCACAACAGATGCGTCGGCCAGCTGTACTCACCCCCACTGCGCCGCTTCCGATCCGGCTCGAGTCCCACTGTCCCGCGCTCGCCGAAACGCCTCCGGCAGCGCTTTGATCAAGTCGGTAGCCGTCAGGCACTGCTCCCCCATCGCATCTCTGGCCAAGTCTCCCGCCAACCCATGCAGATAAACAGCGCCTAGCGTGGCGCGAAAAATGTCAGTCAGATTCTGCGCGATGAAGCCCGCCACCATCCCCGTAAGGATGTCCCCGGTCCCACCGCTTGCCATTCCAGGATTTCCCGTCACGTTCACCCAAACTTGCCCTTCCGGATTCGCCACCAGTGTGCGATGTCCTTTGAGTACCACGATGCACTGATGCTCGCTCGCAAAAGTCCGGGCGGTGTTGATGCGGTCATGCTGAATCTGGGGAACCGAGCATCCACATAGCCGCGCCATCTCGCCCGGATGCGGCGTGATGACCAGCGGGTGATCGCGCCCATGAAGTCGGTCGGCGCAATTCTCGAATGCGTTAAGCCCGTCGGCATCGATCACCATGGGCAGCTTGCAGCGCCCCGCGATGGCGTGAACAAACTCGGCGGTTTCAACGTTTCTCGAAATTCCCGGCCCAATCGCCAACACCGTTTTGCCCTTGACCAATTCATCGACATTTCCGTATTCCATGGCACGCAACGAGATCGTCCCAGCCTCGGTCTCGGCCAACGGTTCCGTCATGATCTCAGGATGAAATCCGGCAACCGTCGGCAGCACTGACTTCGGCGTCGCGACGGTCGATAAGCCTGCACCAACTCTCAGCGCCGACATTCCCGCCATCGCCGCCGCGCCGGCCTTGCCTATCGAGCCTCCAATAACCAGCGCGTGACCGAAGTTGCCCTTATTGGCATCCGGACGCCTGGGCGCCAGCAGCGGCAGGACATCTTTTGCCGTAATGATCTCCAGGTTCAGAGACGATGTAATCGCAGCATCCGGCGAGCCAATGGGAGCGACGACCAAAGGCCCGGTCGTCAGCATTCCAAAAACATGGGCTGGACGTGGCGCCGTAAAGGTTACGATCGCATCCGCTCGCGCGACCGCTCCGGTTTGCGAGCCCATCACGTCCGCATCAGCGCCGGATGGAATATCGACAGCAACCACCGGCGCACTTGCGGCGTTCAGCAGCGCAATCGCTTCGCCGTAAATTCCACTGACCGGAGGACGGAAACCGGTGCCCAGGATCGCATCAATCAGCACATCCGCCGAAAACACAGCGCGAGCCTTGTCGCTGTTCAATTCTTCGCGCGAGCGCGCCGTCACAGCAGTGACCGGAAGCTTTTTGAACATAGCCGCGGCGTCGCCTCGGATCTCGCCCTCTTCCGCCAGCAATAGCAGCCTGACCGGCTTGCCTGCTTCGTACAGCTTGCGCGCCGCTACGAATCCGTCGCCGCCATTGTTGCCCTTGCCGCAGATGATTCCGATGGTGTTGGCATTCGGATAATGGGAGAACACAAAATCACTTACCGCAGTCCCGGCGTTCTCCATGAGTGTTAAAGAAGGAACACCGAACCGCTCGGAGCTTACGCGGTCAATTTCCCGCATCTCGGCGGCGCTCACGATTTTCATGATCTTGCTGCCGCGGACTGCTCCAGGTGGCGCAACTGGCCGGGCTCTCCCATTGCGATGAGGAAATCTCCCGCCTCAATCCGGTCATCCGGCGCAAGATTAAAACGCATGCCGGTTCCCCGTTTAATGGCAAGAATGATGACGCCCCGATCCTGGCGGATACGCGAGGTCTCAATGGTTTTTCCCGCGAACGTCGAGCTTGGACTGACGTAAACCTCGCCAATTTCGAGATCCACCCCAAGATGAGTTGTGGCGGTATCGAGAAAGCTCAGCACGTGAGGCCGCAGAAATGACTGGGCAATACGCTGGCCGGCAAACGCGTAGGGAGACACCACCGAATCGGCGCCAGCCTTGAGCAAATGCTTTTCCGCATCGTCTTCGCTGGCGCGTGCGACAATGTTCAATCGCGCATTCAACCCGCGCGCAGTGAGAACGATGTACAGGTTGGTCGCATCAGTAGTCGTTGCCGCGACCAGGCCGCGGGCACGATCGATGCCCGCCTCACGCAAGGTGCTCTCCTGGGTAGCGTCGCCGACCAGAATCAGCCAATTTTCGCCGGTGTAACGCTGTGCTTTAGCCTCGTTCTGCTCGACGACCACAAAGGGCACGGGCTTTCGCGCCAACTCGCGGGCTGCGCTTCGCCCTACGCGGCCCACGCCGCAGATGATGTAGTGATCGGAAAGCCGGCTGATCTCGCGCTCCATTTTCCGCCTTCCGAAAAAATTCCGCAGCTCGAATTCTAGCAAAGCCTGGGTAAGCGCCCCGATCGTCACCAGTACCAGCGAAACGCCTACGACGATCACGAACACGTTGAAAACGCGGCCGGCGTGCGATAAAGGGTGGACCTCCTGGTAGCCGATGGTCGTTAACGTGGTGACGACCATGTAGAAGCCGTCGAACCAGGTCCAGCCCTCAATGAAATGGAATCCCGCCGTGCCGATGAACAACATGAGCAGCAGCGCCAGCAGAATGATTCGCAATTTGCGTAGAACACGCATGAGGAACAGTCGTTGGTCGTTGGTTATTAGCCGACCCAGACGAAGACTAAATTAAGAGCAAAGACCAGGCCCCTACCAAGGACTAACGACAAACGGCTACCAGACTATAAAACACGAAGGCCCTCCGCGTATGTGCGGAAGGCCCGGTGGTGATGAACGAATCTTAATCAGCCATTACCTTCGGCGGGAGTTTGGGTTCGCCCGGCGTCAAGCCCAACTGCACTCGGCTGTGATGCCGGCCATAGAAGAAATAAATGACCATGCCAATGATCAACCACACCACGAGCCGGATCCAGGTATCACGAGGAAGACTGACCATCATCAGGCCGGAAATGAAGATTCCCAGGATCGGCACAATCGGCACCCAGGGCGTGCGGAAAGGTCGATGCAGTTCCGGCCGCCGCCGCCGCAGGATCCATACTCCGGTGCAGACGATTACGAACGCCAGCAGCGTCCCAATGCTCACCAGTTCACCCAAAACCGAAATCGGGATGATAGATGCGAACGTAGCGACAAACAGGCCTACGAAGATCGAGGATAGATACGGAGTCCGGAATCGAGGGTGAACCTTACTGGCCCACTTAGGCAACAAACCATCGCGCGACATCGAGAAGAAGACCCGCGACTGGCCCAGCAACATGACCACCATCGTGCTGCTCAGGCCGCAAATCGCGCCCAGCTTAACCAGCATGCTCCCCCACCGGACGCCAGTTACGTCGATACCGACGGCAATCGGGTCCGGCACGTTCAACTGATCGTATTTCACCAGGCCGGTCAGGATGCCGGAGACCAGAATGTAGAGTACCGTGCAAATCACCAGCGAACCGAGAATGCCGATCGGCATATCGCGTTCCGGCTTGCGCGCCTCCTGGGCAGCCGTAGATACGGCGTCAAACCCGATGTAGGCAAAGAAAATGACTCCAGCCGCGCGCGCTACGCCCGACCAACCAAACTGGCCAAACCCTCCTTCGTTCGGTGGCAGGAAGGGATGCCAGTTCGTTGCGCTCAATTCCTTGTGCGCCATGAGGTAATTGGCGCCAAGCCCGAGAAAGATCAACAGAACAGCGACCTTCACAATCACAATGAAGGAATTGAGGTTAGCGGATTCTTTAATGCCGATTACCAGAATTGTCGTAACCGCAGCAATCGCGACAAATGCGAGGACGTTGAAAACACCCGTTTGGTGCGGCAGGGTGTTTGGATCAATGTGGGCGAGAGCTAATGCTCTTCCTATCCGGTTGATGCTCTCCCATTTGCCGTTGTACAACACGAACAACTGGCCCGGCGTGCCTGCAATAGCGGGCGGTAGCCGGACACCGAGGTCCTGCAGAATACTGATTACGTAACCGCTCCACCCCGATGCAACCGTCGCTGCCCCGAAGGCATATTCCAGGATCAAGTCCCAGCCGATAATCCAGGCAAAAATCTCGCCCAGAGTTGAGTATCCATACGTGTAGGCCGATCCCGCAATGGGAATCAGGGAAGCGAACTCGGCGTAGCAAAGTCCGGCGAAGACACAGCCAATGCCCGCCAGTATGAACGAGAGCACGATGGCAGGACCCGCATACATCGCCGACGCAGCGCCGGTCAGAACGAAGATGCCCGTACCAATGATTGCGCCGATGCCCAACGTAATCAGGTTGATTGGACCCAGCGCCCTTTTCAGACTGTGTTCGCCGGTCTCGTGAGCCTCGGCCAGAATTACATCTAATGGTTTAGTTGCCAGGAGCTTTGCCATCCGAGTTGATCTCCATTAAGAATTTGCTAGCGTCGACTCACTCAGGTTCATGCGCGAGGAACAGTGGCACGGCTCGCACTGGGGTCGCCCGCCAGCCTTCGCGCCGCGTTTGCATTCCATAGATAGTAGACAGGGATTCCGATCAGCACAATGAACAGGCCCGGCCAAGTGTACTGCGGTTTATAGCGCAGCAGGACAATATCAATAAAAACCGCCATCACTATGTAGATGGCCGGCAAGACAGGATATCCGATGGCCCGGTACGGCCGCTCCGCATCCGGGTGCGTGCTGCGTAAAACGAAGAGGGCGGCGATCGTCAGAATATAGAACACCAACACGGCAAACACGATGTAATCCAGCAACTGCCCATAGGTGCCTGAGAGACACAGAATCGCCGTCCAAACCATCTGCACCATCAGCGACACAGCCGGGGTCTTGTATTTAGGATGCAACTCGGCCACTTTCCGGAAAAACAACCGGTCCTTAGCCATGGCGTAGTAGACGCGTGCGCCTGCCAGAATTAGCCCGTTGTTACACCCGAAGCTGGAGAGCATAATCGCCACTGCCATCATCAGCCCACCCGCCGTCCCAAACATCTGTGTCAGCACCGCGGTGGCTACCCGGTCCTCGGTGGCATATTTTATGCCGCGTTGCAGGATGGTGGCGCCCTGCGGGCTTCCATCCAGGGGGAGAACATTGAGGTAGATCACGTTACAAAGCACATAGAGCAGGATTACTACGCCCGTGCCTACGGCAAGTGATAACGGCAGGTTGCGCTGGGGATTTCGGACCTCTCCGGCTGTGAAAGTGACATTGTTCCAGGCATCCGCCGAAAACAGTGATCCGGTCTGCGCCACGGCCAGTATAGTTAGAGTTCCCACCCAGACTGTCGGTCCGCCCATGCCAACCTGGATGGCGTGCTTCGCACCCAGTCCTGCGTTCTCCCAGAAGTGACCATGAAAATTGGCCGCCAGCGCCTGCGCGTTGCGCCCGATGATCAGCCCAAAGCCGACCAAACCCGCCAGAGCCGCGACCTTTGAAATCGTGAAGACATTCTGAATGAAAGCTCCGAGCTTTACTCCGAATATGTTGATGACAGAAAGAAACACGATCAGGATGATGGCCACGAGATTCTGCGTGTTTAAGCCGACGTCCATGTTCCCCAGGACCATGGGACCAACATTTATGGGCGGTGCTTTCCAGAAGTGCAGAATCCAGTTTGTGGAGGAGATCGACGGAAAGAAAAGTCCCAAAAATTTCCCGAAAGCCACCCCGACCGCAGCGATCGTTCCTGTCTGGATTACCAGGAACAGGGTCCAACCGTACAGAAAGCCCCACAAGGGCCCCAAAGCTTCTCGAAGGTAAACGTACTGACCGCCTGCCCTGGGCATCATCGCTGCCAGTTCGCCATAGCTGAGCGCGCCTACGATTGTCATGAACCCGGTCACCAGCCAGGCGCCGATCAGCAGGGCAGGCGAACCCACTTGGCGGGCAATGTCTGCGGAGACGATAAAAATGCCCGAGCCGATCATCGAGCCCATGACCAGGGTCGTGGCGCTGGTCAGGCCCAGACCCTTCACAAATTCGGTGTTCTGGTGGGTAGCCGCCTCCCACTCGGTCCGAGTGGCAGTCACTAGCTGGTTCTTGGCTTCTGTGCCCACTTTCCTCCTCGATTTGCGGAGCGGAACGACTTTACCTCAATGCCCCAAAAAAATCCTCTGCTGATTTTCGGGGCTCCTGCAACAGATCCGCGATGACCGCCACACAGTCTGCTCCCGCTTCTATGACCTCGCGGCAATTCAGCCGGTTGATACCCCCGATTGCGACCAGGGGCTTGCTGGTAAGGGAACGCGCTCGCCGTACGCCCTCGAGCCCGATCACAGGATCAGGTTTTTGTTTGCTGGATGTCGAGAATACGGGTCCGACCGCCAGATAATCGGCTGCTGTCTTATCCGCCTCGGCGACCTGAGCCGGATTATGCGTCGAAACCCCTAGCCATAAGTCGTGCCCGAGTATGCACCTGGCTGCCTCGGGAGAAAGATCATCCTGCCCAACATGAACTCCATTAAAGCCCGCCGCGAGGCACAGATCAGGACGATCATTCATGATGAGTCTCGCCTTTTCGCGCACGATTCGCTTCAATTCCCGCGCCTCCTCTAGCATGATCCGGGCACTGCCGGACTTGTTTCTGTACTGGAGCAGAGTGACGCCGCCATGCAGCAGCTCCTGCGCAAAGGCACAGAGAGCGTCGATATTGGGGAAGCAGGATGCGTCGAGAATGGCGTACAAGCGGGGAAGTTTGATCATCTCACGCGGATTTTGAGAGGCCGCTGTGCTCAGTCCGTTCGTCCTCCTGCTGCTGGCGAAGGTAAACAAGAACGCAAACGCCAACGACCAGATCAAAGCCTGCACATGCCGGCGGATACCACACCGGGACGAAGCTAGGGGGTTGCGAGTGCAAGACCACGTCCCAGCCCGAATGCGCCAGCCACCCGGCTGCTAACAGCCAAGGCGCACGCCTGACCGCCGCAACTGAAACGAGCGAGAAGAGCACCAAACCAGCACACTCAATGAAAGCCCAGCGCAGATTCGCGTGACGGAACAGGAAAGCAACGTAAATAAGGGCCGCGATGATGAGACCGGCTGCCCAGAGGAGGACCAAACGCTTGCGATCAGTGCGCCAGCCACAGAGCATGATCGCGCCTGCGACTACCGCTCCAAGCAAGACTTCGGTCAGAAATGCCATCGACGACAGTCCCTTCGCCAACGATCTCTAGAGATCACGCGCCTGTGTGCTTTTTGTCCGGTGCCAGAAAGCGCTCGATGAATTTCGTGTCGATCATGCCAGCACGAAAATCAGCATCGGCAAGAATCCGCCGATGTAATGGAATTGTCGTATAAATGCCCTCGACGATGAACATCTCCAGTGCCCGCGACATGCGTGACACTGCCTCTTCGCGGTCCTTGCCTCTAACCACCAGCTTGGCAATTAAGGAGTCGTAGTAGGGCGGGATCACGCCTTCAGCGTAGGCGGCTGTATCGATACGTACCCCGGTCCCGCCAGGCGGATGAAATGCTGTTATTTTCCCGGCCGACGGTGTGAACTTTTCTGGATGCTCGGCATTGATCCGGCATTCGATGGCATGCCCACGCCGCACAATGGGTCCGTGCAGCACGTTTTCCATGCGTTCGCCTGCCGCCAGCAGGATTTGGCTTTTCACCAGGTCGACATCGGTCACCATTTCGGTCACGGGATGCTCCACCTGAATGCGCGTATTCATCTCGATGAAATGCAGCTGCCGGTCCTCGTCCATGAGGAACTCGATGGTTCCGGCGTTCACATATCCGATCTCCGACAAAGTGTCGCTCAGTATTTTTCCAATCTGCTCCCGAAGTTCGGGTGTGACCTGCGTAGACGGCGACTCTTCCAGCAGTTTCTGATGCCGCCGCTGGATGCTGCACTCACGCTCGCCCAAGCTCACGACCTGGCCGAAGTTATCGCCTAGAATCTGAAATTCGATATGCCGCGGCCTCTCGATGAACTTTTCCATGTAGAGATCGCCGTTCCCGAATGCTGCCGCGGCCTCAGAAGAAGCAGCCCGGAAGAGGCCCGGCAATTCTTCCTCGGAGCGCACGATCCGCATGCCCCGCCCGCCGCCGCCGGCTGAGGCTTTAATAATGACTGGAAAACCGACTTGCCGTGCCCACTCCGCGGCCTCACCTTCTGATGCGAGGATTCCGTCGGAGCCCGGCAGGATCGGCACTCCCGCTTTCTTCATAGCCGCCCGGGCTTTCTCTTTCTCCCCCATCAGGCGGATGATATCCGGGGACGGCCCAATAAATTTGATCCCGCAGGTTTCGCAAACTTCGGCAAAATTAGCGTTCTCGGAAAGCAATCCGTACCCCGGGTGGATTGCTTCGACGTTGGCGATCTCCGCGGCGCTGATCACCGCGGGAATGTTCAAATAGCTTTGCGCCAGTTGTGGCGGACCAATACAGATCGCTTCGTCAGCAAAACGGACGGGCAGAGAATTGCGGTCGGCTTCACTGTAGATTGCTACGGTGCGGATACCCAGTTCCTTGCACGCGCAGATTACGCGCAGTGCAATTTCTCCCCTATTGGCTACCAGTATCTTCTTGAACATAAAAAAGCAATTAGCAGTTAGCCATTAGCATTTAGTCGCGAAACTGACCTGCCAATCCCTGCGACTCTATGGGAAACGACCTCAACCTTGGGCCGGCTAAATGCTAACTGCTAAATGCTAATTGCTCCCCTTTTAGGCAGTGCTTGGGTACGCTTCACTTTGACCGAATTGCAAACAATTCCTGTCCATATTCGATTGCCTGGCCATTGTTGACCAGCTTCTTGACAATCTCGCCGCTCACATCCGATTCGATCTCGTTCATCAGTTTCATAGCCTCGACGATGCACAGGACTTGTCCCACTTCCACGACATCGCCAATCTTAATGAAGGGGGGCGATCCCGGCGACGGCGATTCGTAGAACGTGCCCACAATTGGCGAGCGCACAATATGGAGTCCTTCTTCAGCAGGAGCTTCCGTTGGAGCTACTGCCTTACTTGGTGGCGCGTGGGTTACACCTGCGGGGACCTGCGCCGCCACATCCGAAGGCGGAGACGACGGAATGGCGACGTAGCGAGTCTCGGGTGCGCTGGTGCTGCCGCGCTTGATGCGCACTTTCACATCGCCTCGTTCCAACTCGAACTCGGCTATGTCCTGCTCCTTTAAGAATTCTATGAGTTCCTTCAGCTCTTTTTGGTTCATCGTATGGTGGACAGCTAGAAGTCGTTAGAACTGCGGTGCGACCCGGTCGGATTGTAGCGACCGGAGCAACAATGTTGCGTCTTCTGGGCAAAACCGGCTTGGCCTCGCAAGCCGTCAAACAGTAAGCAGTTGCTTGGTGGTGGGCGTCAAAACTTCACATCCTGTCTCGGTCACAACCACCATGTCTTCGATGCGAACGCCCCACTTCCCCGGAACATAAGCGCCGGGCTCGATCGTGATAACCATTCCCGGTTGCAGAACGTCCGCCTGTCCGGCCGCAATGCGTGGAGCTTCATGAATCTCCAGCCCTACTCCATGACCCGTCGAGTGCGTGAAATAGCGCGCCAGACCGGCTCGCCTCAGAACCTTCCTCGCGGCAGCATCCACATGGTTGACCGTAACCCCAGGTCGAACTGCGTCAACACCCGCTAATTGCGCCTCAAGAACGGCGCCATAAAACCTTCCAGCATCTCTCGCAGCACGGCCCACGTATATGCTGCGGGTCATGTCCGAGCAATAACCAGCGAGTATAACACCTAAGTCGCACACCACGAATCCGCTTGCCGGGACAGTCGCCGAGGATGCTCTCCCGTGCGGCAGGGCGGACCGCTCTCCCGATGCAATGATGGTTTCAAATGCCATACCCTCAGCCCCATGTCTGCCGGCGGCGTACTCCAACTCTGCAGCGATGTCCCTTTCCGTTACTCCGGCCCTGATGCTTTTCAAACAGTCGTCAAATAAGCGGGCGGCCAGCAGTACTGCTTTCCGTATCAGTTCCAGCTCGGACGCATCCTTAATCATCCGCAGCCGCTCAACCAGCGATGGCGCCGAGCGGAGTTTCCAACAAGTCGGAAGACTGGCCTCCAGCCGGTCGCGTTCAGCCACAGAGGTGTGCTCGGGAGCGATGCCCAATAAACATCTGCGTTTGCGCCCAGACTTGGTTCCCAGTAACTCTGCGATCGCAGCAGGAAAGCCTTTCTTCGCGGTCACCACCTGCGCGCCCCGCACTTCATTGCGAGCCTGCGTTTTGTAACGTCCATCCGTGATGAGCACATTCTCGTGCTCGGTTATTACCAGCGCCCCTGCGCTCCCTGTAAAGCCGCAAAGGTACCGAACATTGGCAGGGTGAGTGACCAGCAGCGCGCCTATTTCTTCTTTTGCTGCCGCCTGCACAAGTCTCTTAAGACGTGCGCCGTAATTCATAGTTCGAGTGTACAGTGTGGACCTGTGTGTTCGATGGCGGGACGGTAGTGGACGTAGATCGAGGCAGGCGCGAGAAATTGTGCTCTCAAAAACCAAACCGCCGGACAGTTCCTGACAGGTTCTCCAGGAACTCCGGCGGCGGTCTTCGTTCAACTCAAACTATGTCTGAATGATTCTCGGCGTGATGAAGAAAATCAGCTCCTGGTTGTTGGTGCTGACCGTGCGCCGCTTGAACAAGTTCCCAAGCGCCGGGATGTTGCCCAGCAAGGGGACTTGGCTGACATTAACGTTATTCTGCGTCTGAATAACCCCACCAATCACCACAGTGCCGCCGTCCGTCACCAATACCTGCGTGGTGGCCTGTTGCGTGATTAGCGTCGGGTTACCCTGCACCTGGCGGCCGAAGTCAGGCGTCGTGTTCTCGACGTCGACGTTCAGGAAAATCGTATTTTCGGACGTGATTTGCGGCGTCACGGTCAGCCGCAAGAACGCGTCAACGTAGCTGACGGTCGGCGGGCCACCCAACTGTGCCTGCGTAACGATCGGCACACGCACGCCTTGTTTGACCAGCGCCTGAATGTTGTTCTGGGTAACAACCCGCGGACGAGAGAGGATTTTCAGCAGCCCGCGAGATTCGGCCATTGTGAGAATGGCATCAATACGGACCCTGTTGCTGGCATTGAGGAAGGTCAGCCCACTTGTAGGAGCTGGGACTGCCAAGTTGGAGAACAAAGGAATTTGTATGTTGTTGGCCGAGGTACTGGTGCTGCTGACGATATACAGCGGGTTTGGGGTGTTGCCGACAACAGTCGGTGTAATGCCCACACCTTGTGCACCGCCGATTGCGCTCGGATTGTTGCCCCAGCCAAACCCAAACTGCGTGCCTATGTCGCGCGCGAAGCTGCGCGTGGCGGCCACAACTCGAGCCTCAATCTCAACTTCCTGAGTCTTACGATCGAGTTGCTGCAACAGGCGATCGATGGGCGGCATCACGACCGGGATATCTTCGATGATCAGCGCGTTGGTGCGATCGTCCGAGATCACACTTCCACGCTGGGTCAGGAATTGCTTCACGACTGTAACCAGATCTTTTGAATGTGCGTAGCTGAGGAAACGGGTAACGGTGACTCTCTCCACTGCCATTTGCTCAGCTTCAACTTGCGCGCGCTTGGCATCGGCTTCCTTCTTCAGGGTTTCGACCGTGGCTATGCGCAACACGTTGCCTTGCAGCTGCCGGTCGAGGTTGTTGTTCTTCAGGACGATGTCAAGCGCCTGATCCCACGGCACGTCATCCAAAACGATGGTTAATGAGCCCTTAACGTTGGGATCCAGTACAACGTTCAACCCGCTGATCTCGTGAATCAGGCGGAAGAAATCCTTCAAGTCCACATCCTTCAGATTTACGGAAATCGGCTCTCCTGTGTACTTTGCCCCGATTGCCGAACCCTGTTGAGCAATCTGAGCCTTCTGCTCGGCCGCCATGTTCACGGCCTGACTGCTCTGTCCATTGCTGGATGCTTGACCCTGTATGGACGCACTCGGCTTCGGCAAAAGATCCGCAGCAGGTTTGTCAGCGAACTTGGCGGCTGCCTCAATTACACGAACCGGAGGGGCAACAGTCGGGGCTTCGGGCTTCGAAGAGTCCTTGGCGTGATATGAGGGTTCCAGGAACACGTAATCATTCGGAGTTGCTGATGCGGTCTCTGCCCTGGCTGCCACCGGCAGGACGGCACTTGCAGTGCTCTTACCGCTAGCGTGTTCCATCGCCGGCTTTGCGGCGGCTGAAGTCTCTGCAGCCGGAGCAATCGGGTGTAGCGTCAATACAATCTTGCCGGCGCTGGGGACAACCTCATATTGCATGGGCTGCTGCAGGTCAACCACGACTCGCGTCGTTGGTGGCACGGCGTCATTCATCCCAACTCGAACGCCTTTCACGCCGTCGCTGTCCACCTCTACGTGATGCTGTTGCGTCAGCGCCAATGTATTCGGCAGATCGATAATTACGCGGGCCGGGTGGTCCAGCGTGCTCAGCTTCGGAGTTACCTGACCCGACGCGGTGAGTTCGACACTCACGCTGTTGGCTGCGCGTACCACGTCCAGTCGCTTCAGAGCGGCGTGAGTTGCTGCCGCACCCGTCGCCGTGGTCTGTGTCTCGCCGGCCAGCATTAGGCCAACGATTAGCAGCGGTAGAAGAACACCCAGCAATTGCTTTCGCATTTCCCTTCTCCCCAACGCGCCCAGTCCGTATTGCCTGCGCGCGTGTATCAAAATTTCCCTTGCCCTATGGGCATTACACTCGGCCTAAACCGCCGGTGTCGTAATTCGTTTCACCACTTCGCGAGTGAACTCCTTGCCCAGCTTGTCCTGATAGGTTTCCTTGAAAACCACCGAATCGCCGGTAATCTTCAACACGTATCCGTTGAAAACGGGATCGTTTTCCCTCAGGAAATAAGCCTTGTTCATGGAATTCACGACCACAGCAAACATGCCCGCGTCTGACTTGACGACGCCGCGAACTATAATCTGATCGATTGCCAGGCAGCGCTTCCCGGTACTGCAGCCCGGACCCGTAGGCGAGTTGACCACCGGGCTCAGAAAAGGATCCCGCCGGCCCTGCGCCGTAATCGTTTTCTTCTCTTTGCTTTCCTCCGACGGTTCGTCGCCTTTCGCCGCTTCTGAAGCTTTGGCGCTGTTACTTGTCTGAGCTGGCTTTTCACTCTTCGTTGCCACCGTGCTTGAAGCCTTCGCCGGCTTTTTTGCCCGGGACGCCGTGGCAACTTTCTGGGCTCCCTGTTTCGGCTGAGGTGCGACCGGCGCTACAGCAATCTTGGTGGGCTGAGGCTTGGCAGCAGCACTCTGTGCGGGTTTGACAGCAATGGCCTGGGCCGGCTTGGCTGCAACTCCCGCCCCGGGCTTGGCATTGCTGACTTGCGGCTTGGGGGCCGGCGTCACAGGCTTGACGACAACTGCGCTCTTAGCCGCCTGCGCTTGGGTTCCCTTCACCGCCGCATTCTGCTGCGCTGCCTTCTGCTGTTGTGCAGCAGCGGCGTTGCTTTTGACGTTTTGGACGGTCTGCGCC
This sequence comes from Terriglobales bacterium, assembly GCA_035691825.1. GTDB lineage: Bacteria > Acidobacteriota > Terriglobia > Terriglobales > Acidobacteriaceae > Gp1-AA122. The sequence goes on from DASSIO010000339.1 coordinate 15,961, forward strand.
GATTGTGCCCACGCCATCGCCGTCATCATCGTTATCAACAAAAGCCCAGTGGTCTGCTTCATATAGTCCCTCTAGCGCTTCACCGGCGCGGTGGCAGGCGGCGCTATATCGTGACTGAAGAAAGTCGTCGCCGTGCAAGTTGCCACCACGCTTTCGCCCGGCGCATAGGAGTACGTGTGCTTGGTTTTGGCGTCATTGGGCTTGCGCGTGGAAGCGACCAGCAGATTGGAGACGTTCACAATCCGCTCCAGCTTTCCGACACGATCAAAGAAGTTCAGCATCGAGTAATAAGGTCCATCCAGTTCCAACTCGAATGGCATCTGGCTGTAAAAATCCTTTGCGGTCACTGGAAGGGACGTATAGCGTCGCAACTCCACACCCGCTTTCATTGCCTCGGAGTCCATCGCCCGTATGAAGTCATCGGCCTGCTTATCATCGGGAACGATGCGGCGCTCGATTTCCAACTGCTGCTTGAGCGTAGCCAGCTGCCGTTCCATTTCCGCCAGTTTCGGCCGATAGGCTTCCAGTTCTGCGTTTTCCCGCAGCTTCGTGTCCAGTTGCTGCTTCGCCTGGGCGTTGGTTTCACGCTGGCTCTTGAATATTGTGAAGTAAAGAGCCACGGTCAGCAGCACGCCGCCGAGCACGAGCGCTCCCCACTGTTTGATTCCCGACAGTTCGCCGAAGGTCCCCATAGTCTCGCCTCTACGACTTCGCTTTCTGGCAGCTCAAGGTGAACAAAAACGCCTGCATGTCTTTGATCTGCGCGTCTTGATAGGTTTCCTTGATCTCGACGTTCTTGAAAAAGCCAGTCTTCTGCAAGTTCGTGATCAGGTTGGCAACCGCATCCTGGCTGAGAGCCGTTCCCTCAATATCAATGGAGCTGCCCTGGTCTTTCATCGAATTCAGCCAGATCGCGTCGGTATTGTTGACGGTGGTACCAACCATATTGAGTAAGTTAACCGGCCCGGTCTGGTTGGCCCGCAGCTCGTCAATCACGTCCACCCGGCGCTTGTAAGCTTCCGCCTCGCGCTGGCGCTCCAGGTAGCGCGCCTTCACATTGGACAGCTCGAGGTTCTTGCGCTGCGCGGCTGCCATCTGTTGATCGATCTTGGTCTTCTCTTTGCCGAGCTGATACCACACGTAGCCGTTAAGACCCCCGGTGATCGCCAGAACGGCGGCTACCTTGATCAAGGGGCTGACTCCGCCGCCCACATTCATTTCGACAACCGCGGGCGTGCCGCGTTTGCCCTTCGGTTTCGGTGCACCCAGCAGGTTGATTCGAATCATAGGTCGTCAAAGCTCCTTAGCGCCAAGCCCACTGCCACCGCCATCTGACCGGCGTTCTGCTCGATCAGCATGGCCGATTCGCCGTCCATCGGAGGAGCAATCTTCTGAAACGGATTGAAGATCTCCACCGGCAACGAGAACTCCTGGCGCAGCGCTTCCAGCAGTCCGTTCACCTTCGACGAGCCGCCGGCTAAGTAGATCTTTTCAATGTGTTCTCCCGCCGCGCTGGCGCGGAAGAAGTCGAACGTCTTCTGAATTTCCAGAACGATGATTTCGGTCACCTGCTGCAGGATCGGCGTCTTGGCATCTTCGCTGACCGTACCCACCTTCTTGCCCAGCTTCAGCGCTTCGGCGTCGTCGAAACTCAAGTCCAGTTCCTTCTGCAGCGAATCGGTGTACTGGTGCCCGCCCACGCTGACGTCGCGCGGGAACAACGGCGTCGTTCCCTTCACGATGTTGATGTTCATCACGCTGGCGCCCAGGTTCAGCAACGCGACTACCTGCCCCGGCGCCGGCTCGTAGTTGTACTCGTAGCAGTTCTGCAGGGCCAGGGAATCAATGTCCACGATAGCCGGAGTTCGCCCTGCCATCGAGAGTACGTTGGTGTAGTTCAGAATCTTGTCCTTCTTGACCGCCACCAGCAGCACATCCATGCTCGGGCTGCTCGCATCTTCCGAAAGAATCTGGTAGTCCAGGTTCACATCGGCCAGGTCGAAAGGAATGTGCTGCGCCGCTTCCTTGGGAATCGCTTCCGACAATTCCTGATCGCTCATCGCCGGCAGCGAAATCCTCTTCACAATGACCGAGTGGCCGCTGACCGCGGTGGCTACCGGCTTGGTTTTGATCTGGCAGTCGGCAAACAGCTTGGAAATCGCGCTCGACACCGTGCCCGAGTCGACGATCATCGAATCCACCACGATATCGGGTGCCAGTGGCTCCAATCCCAAATGCGCGACTTCGATGCCGTTGCGGCTCCGCTTTAATTCCACCGCCTTGATGCTCGACGACCCCACATCCAGGCCAACAATCGATTTCGATCCGAATCCAAACATGTGCCCGCCTTCTTGTGTGCCGCGGGCTTCTTGCCCGCGTCGCTGTTGCCTACTGCGAACCGGCAGCTCGCGCCGCCTTGGGTTTCTTCTTTTCCACTGCTTCCCCCTCGGCACTCTTTTCTTCCATCCACTGATCCAGTTTCGACTTCTTGAAGCGCCAGCGGTTTCCGAGTTTGAAAGCAGGGATCTTTTGCTCGTTGACGTACTTGTAGAGTGTGTCCGGACTCACGCCCAGGTACTGCGAGGCCTGGCGGATGTTCATGACTTCCCGTGCGTCTGCCATAATTAGCGCCCCTTCCACAGAAACCCGGCGTTCACCGCCGCATTTCACCCCGGCTACCACCGGTCGGAGCGTAATCTTTCCTACCAGGACCTGGCTTGGCGAGTTGCTTGTGTCGAGAGCATATATCAACCCGGAAAATACTTGCCTCAGGCTAAATCTCCCGGTTTTGCCCGGTTTTTGCCGCGTTTTCTGGAATGATCAGGGATCGAAGTTACTGGCTGGTACTACATATTGTGGTTTATGTTTCTTTGCATACAATATGAAGTAGTCGCGCCAATGCCTCCGTGAGGCGTGCCCGGCGCGAGTAACCAAGGTACTACGCACGGTACGGAGGTGCTACGACACTAGCAATTGGTGGTGGGGACCCGCGCGTGGCTGAGGCCTCTGCCTGAGCCGGCTCGTCCCGCGCACATTCCGCGATGTCCTTAGAAACTGCTTTCTGAGGCCAAATCCTGCGGTTTGACGCGTTGAATCAATCGTGAAAAGCTTCAAGTCTTTCTAAGCACGTCGCCGTGCGTACTAATACTGCAACGAGACCCTCTGCCATCTGCATCAACCTTCTGATGCAATACGGACTTTCATCTCCCCGATTCTGGCAGTACTTCGTCCTGTTTTTTTTCCTGCCGGCTCTGGCTGCCGGACAACAGAGCCCCGCGCTCAACCCGCAGTCGCGTGACTCCGGTCAACAACCCGCAACCCAAACGTCTGCTCCTGTGGGCTCGACAACGCAAGCGCAGGCACACCACAAGAAGGATTACGGCAAAACCCACCTCTTCTGGATTGTTCCCAACTACAGAGCAGATGACGATGCAGCCGAAATGAAACCGCTCACGAGTCACCAGAAGCTCAAGATGACAGTCAGCGACTCCTTCGATCCTTCGGCCTTTGCGGTGGCGGGCATTTTTGCAGGCATCTCGATGGCCCAGCGCCAGTATCCTCATTTCGGACAAGGGGCCCAGGGCTTCGGCAAGTATTACGGCGGCGCGTTCGCCGATCAGGCAGTCGGTAATTTCATGAGTGAAGCCTTTTTCCCCATTGCATTCCGTCAGGACCCTCGTTACTTCGAGAAGGGCAAGGGCGGCTTCTGGCGGCGGACGAGCTACGCCGTCAGCCGTGAATGGATGACCCGAGGAGATAATGGCCACTCACAATTCAATGTGTCGGAGCTGGCGGGAAACTTTGTGGCCGCCGGAATTTCAAACGCCTACTATCCGGCTGCCGACCGCTCATTTGGAAATACCGTAAACAAATGGGGCCAACAGATTGCTCTCGATGCCTTTTTTAACGTCATGAAAGAATTCTGGCCGGACATGCGGCAAAAGCTTTTCCACAGTAAGGATCAGTAGCAACTCGTCAGCCATGAAAGGCGGAGCCTGACACCGGGAGGTCGGGGAGACAATGCCGAAGGTAGGAACTGCAGAGTAGTCGGCTTGGAAAGGGTTATTTTTTCAACAGCGTCGAGTGGCTGGCGACGCAAAGCCACTTACCGCCATCATAAATCCAGCTGTCCGTGAAACGCCCAATGTGATCGTAGGGCCGCCCGGCGTATGTACCCTTCGTGTGATAGACGCCCGTGATAATCGCCGCACTGTTGTAAACATTGACTTTTACGTCGTCAATGGTCATAAAGCTGGGCTGGAATTTCGGGTCGCGAATGTCAGCGATAAACTTCCCCCGGTCGCTCACTTCCCCGTCAAATTCAGTGTTTACGAAGGTATCAGCGATCATAGACGCGATCGCGTTTCCGTCACGATTCACCTGCGCTTCATTCCACATGCGCTCCAGCGCAATCAGCTTGTTCTGCTCGGCGCTGGGATTAGCGGCCTGCGCCCACGAGCACAGGCTCAGCAAAAAACAACCTAAGATCTTCTTCCCCACGGTTACACCTCAACCACACAACAATGCCGCAAGACAATAGCAAGGTCTGTGTGCCTCCACCACAGAAAATCGCGATCGAATCATTACCAACGTCATGGCCGCAGCGCCAAATCGTCGGCCAGCGCTGCCGTATGGTCGGCAGTCGTGGCCTGTTCCGTGCCACACCGGGGCTACTCCCAGAAAGAAACTATGTCGCTCGCGCATGTGACGGCTGTCACGATGGATGACTAATCCGCAAACTAGAATGTGATTCAGATGTGGGGCGAGTTCCCATTTGGGGTTGGAAATGAGCACGGGAGCGACCGACTGGCAACAAACCTGGCGAATGGCGCAACGAGAAACTAATCGAAAGCGTCTGGTCGAACTCTGCGAACAGGCACGGCGCCTGCTATTTCATCGTGATATTGAACTGGCGGCTGAGGCTAGTGAATCCGGAGAGCGCGAGCAATTAGTGCAGGCCCTGCGCGACCTCTGGATCCTGGAACACAGAACCACAAAATAGTAGACCGCGCACAGGCCCAATCCTCACGAGCCATGCCTCGTCTGATGTAGTACTGCGCCAGAGTTGTCGTACCGGCAACGCCTATTTCGAAGAGATAGCGCGAGGCCACAACCTGCAAAGCTTCATGACGCCGATGCGTGCATCCTCCGTGGTTCGGTGTCTCCGTGGTGAACGCGCGTGCAAACGCCTGAATGCTAGAATTAAGTTCGTATTCCCTCAAAAATTGCGCTGGTCGCGCCCGAGGTCTTGTCCCGCAAAATGTTGTCCGGATCGGAAATCCGTCGCAAGTTCCTGGACTATTTCGTTCAGCATGGCCATAAAGAGGTCCACTCGTCCTCGCTCGTCCCAGCCAATGACCCCACTCTGCTCTTCACGAATGCAGGAATGAACCAGTTCAAAGATGTGTTTCTGGGACTGGAGAAGCGCGACTACAAGCGGGCTACCACTTCGCAAAAATGTGTGCGCGCCGGCGGCAAGCACAACGACCTGGAAAACGTCGGTTTTACCAACCGCCACCACACCTTCTTCGAGATGCTGGGGAACTTTTCCTTCGGCGACTACTTCAAGAAGGACGCTATCGCCTTCGCCTGGGAACTGATTACCTCGCCCAAATGGTTTGGCATTCCCCAGGACAAGCTGTTTGTAACCATCTTTAACGGTGAGGGCGGCGTGCCCCGCGACGAAGAAGCTCACGGCCTGTGGCTCGGACAAGGAGTACAAAAGGACCGCATCTACGAGTTCGGCCTCAAAGACAATTTTTGGCAGATGGGCGACACCGGCCCATGCGGCCCTTGCAGCGAGATTCACTACGACATGGGCCCCGCCGCCAGTGACCAGGGCCATGGCACGACCGCCCCGCCATGTTCGTTTGGATGTGACTGTGGTAGATACGTCGAAATCTGGAATCTCGTCTTCATGCAGTTCGATCGCGATGCCAGCGGCAAGCTGAATCCCCTCCCTAAGCCATCGATTGACACCGGCGCAGGCCTGGAGCGCTTGGCCGCGGTGCTACAGGGGAAAATCTCGAATTACGATACAGATCTGTTCGTTCCCCTGATCAAGCGGGCTGCGGAACTGACCGGAGTGTCGCTTCAAAAGGAGCAGGAAAAGGAAGCGCACACAAAATCGGCGGCATCCCTTCGAGTCATCGCTGATCATGCCCGGGCAACAACTTTTCTGATCTCGGACGGAGTGCTTCCCTCCAATGAGGGCCGCGGATATGTCCTGCGAAAGATCATTCGCAGGGCCATTACTCACGGACGCCTGCTGGGCCAAACCAAACCTTTTCTTTATCAAATGGTCTTCGCCGTCCGTGACTTGATGCAGGATGCCTACCCCGAACTAAGAGAAACGGCAGATCGCGTCTCCAAAGCGGTCGACGCTGAAGAAACCAGATTCGCTCACACTCTGGATCTAGGTCTCAAAAAACTCGAAGAAGACCTGCAGCCATTGGCAGAAGCGGTTCGTCAGAACCCGGCCGCGCGCGCCATGTACTCCGGCGAAAAGGCCTTTAAACTCTACGACACTTTTGGCATGCCGCTCGACTTCATGCAAGACGCGGCACGCGATCAGGGCATTGCTTTCGATCAGGAAAGCTTCGACCGCGCCCTGAACGAGCAGCGCGACCGCGCACGTGCTTCCTGGAAAGGCGCGGCCAAGCAGACGGCCAACCCCGCTTACCAGAAACTACCCGCGTCGGTGTTCGAGGGGTATCGCCAGACCCGCTCCAATGACTGCGAAGTGCTGGCCATCCTCAAGAACGGACAAGGCGCGCAAGAGCTTAAACCCGGCGATGAAGGCGAAATTATTCTCGACCACACCCCTTTTTACGCCGAATCGGGTGGCCAGGTTGGCGACCGCGGATGGCTCTACTCCGACGATCACAACACTGTCGTCGCCGAAGTGACCGGGTGCTACTACCCGATCCAGGGCGTGCGCGCGCACAAAGTCGTTGCCAAACAGAACATTCGGATCGCCGACAAGGTTGATGCCGTGGTGAACACGGACATTCGCGAAGCCACCATGCGCAATCACACCGCCACACACCTGCTCCACGCTGGTTTGCGCGAAGTGCTCGGCAAGCACGTGAAGCAAGCCGGCTCGCTCGTCGACCCCCAGCACTTGCGTTTCGACTTTTCGCACTTTACGGCAGTTGAAGACGAAGAACTGCAGGACATCGAAGACCTCATCAACAAGGAGGTCCTCGGTAACGAAAAGGTCCAGGTCATCGAAAATGTCCCGATCGATGTTGCCGTCAATGAATACAAAGCAATGGCGCTTTTCGGCGAAAAGTATGGCGACAAGGTGCGGGTCATCAAAATCGGTGACTTCTCCACCGAGCTTTGCGGCGGCACTCACACCGGTGCTACTGGCGAGATCGGCCTCATCAAGATTTTGAACGAGGGCAGCGTCTCCTCCGGAGTCAGGCGCGTGGAAGCCGTCACCGGGGAAGGCTCGCTGCAGCACTTCCGCAAAGATCACGAACTGGAGAGCGTCGTGGCCAGCCTGGCGACGCGGTCCGATGCAGCCAGCCCCGCTGAAGCTCTCAAGCTCGAGCTGGAAAAGCGCGAGGCTGAAATCAAGCGCCTGCAGAAAGAATTGGACCAGGCGCGCATGAAATCGGCATCGTCTTCAGTGGCGTCGGCGACCGGCAAAGCTAAAGAAGTCCATGGAATCAAGGTGCTCGCTCATCGGGTCGACAACCTCGAACGCCCCCAGATGCGGACCCTGGTCGACCAGCTTCGCGACAAGCTTGGCTCGGGCGTGGTGGTCCTGGGCTCCGCCATCAATGGCAATGTCGCGCTGATTGTCAGCGTCACCAAGGACCTCACTGCGCGTATTCAGGCCGGAAAGGTCATCGGGCCCGTAGCCCAAAAGGTCGGAGGCAAAGGCGGCGGGCGTCCGGATATGGCCGAAGCGGGCGGGAAAAATCCTGAGGCTCTGGACTCCGCCTTGGCGGACGTTTACGAAGTCGTCGAGTCGATGCTGAAGTAGCGTGTAGCTCTTAGCTTCTAGCTTTCGGTGCCTGGCTTTTAGCAGCAGTTGCAGGTCGGTGAGATCGCACCGCGAGGAATAGACTCTCTCGACGGCGCCTACCTGGACTGCAGGGTGCATCCCAAGCTGCAAGATCGTACGCAAGCGCCCGCTGAGAACTGAGAACTGACAACCCAGAGCTCAGGGCCAAGAACCAAGAACAAGGAACCAGGAACCAATTAGGTCCGTTGCTTCTTATGTCTGACCGCCTGCGCGTGATCACCGAGTCCGGCAAGAAGATCCTGCTCATCGATTTCAGCCATTGCACCACAGAAGAGATGTTTCCGCTCCTCGACGACGTTCAGCGGCTCGTCGCCAAAAGTCCCAGAGGAAGCCTGTTGACTTTAGCCGATTTCACCAGCGCTCAAATCGACAAGGCAACCGCCACTCGCATTAAGGAAGTTCTCACGCTCGACCGCCCCTACGTCAAGCGCTCCGCCTGGGTGGGAACAGAGAGTCTGCCCAAGGTCTTCTATGAAAACTTCAAGGCCTTCTCGCGCCGTGAGTTTCCTACCTTCAAGACTCGCGAAGCGGCCCTGGAGTGGCTGATCAAGGAATAGACTTGCTCGACAGCGCCATATCCAAAGTGCAGGGTGCATCCTCCATGCTGTGCCAACCGAGAACTGGGAGCCGAGAACCCAAAAACTGAGAACCCCCAACCAACAACCAGGAGATTAGGACTGACAATGGCTCAGTCGATTAGCGAAATCATGGTTCGTTCAGAACCATTTCCGGGGAGCATACCTGCAAGCGACTTGTCTAGTGTCGCCAACTTTCCTTTACGGTGCAGCGCCAGAGCAACAAGATACGCGTCGGTTACTTGACGATGCCCGCGGGGTAGAGATCGGACCGGACGTAGTGCATCCACAAAGCTGAGGTCGTCCGGCCAGAAGTGATGGTCAGACCGTTTGAGATTCTCCTCCAGCAGTTGCGTCGCATCCTCCGCTCTCACCGCGTCCGGAGAGAAGGCAACGTTCGAAACGATCCTGACAAACCCCAGTTGCGTGAGCGGGCATGTTGCCCATCCTTCATGCGAGTGATGGCGAAACCATTGCTGTACGCGGGCATGACTCTCATGAGCAGGCCAAAACAACGCAATCAGAACGTTCACGTCTAATAGATATTTCGCCACTAGTCTTCTGCTTCCAGTTCGCGTACCCGGGCACTTGTGACACGGGGCGAGGTGGGCGGAAGATCAAAGACCTGAAGACCATTCACCGTGCGTGTCGGAGCTGGGAGCGTAGAGCCTCGTCGCACGAGTTCGGACACAGCCTTGCCCAGGCGCAGAGAGCGGTTTTCCGCGTACTGCTGCGCTATTTGGAAAGCGTCATCGTCGAGCGAAATCGTAGTACGCACAGGTCTATGATACGTTAGATGTCTTATGATGTCAATTATACATGAATGTATCACTCCTTCTTTGACGTATCTCAAACAGCAAGCGCGCATCGTCACACTGCAAAGCGCAAAGCGCCAACCGGCAACTGAGACTGACAACCCAGAACTGAGTGAACTAAAGAATCAACAACCAATAACGGAGAACCGCTTTCCTCAGCTTCTCCACTTCAGCGTTACCGGTCCACCCATAGGGTGGCGGAACTCTCCTCCGGTCTGCCGCATCTCCAAATACGCCTGCTTTAGTTGGAAGTACCACTTGGCCGGGCGATCGGCATCGTCAATCAGCATCATGTGCGGATTGTGTCTGAGACCCTCCGCCTGTTTTTCCATCGTCTGTCGATCCTGCTCGACGAATTTGGAAAAAACGTACTTGAGCAGCCCCGCGCCAAAGGGCAGCCACTGAAAAATGTTCCAGGCCGCCACCACATCAATCCGGCAGCGAACGCGGGTTATGGGAGTCACGGTTGTCAAGCTGGAGAACCAGTACTTCCCTGCCCGGATAGTCTCTGTGCGCAGATTGGGTAAAACGAAATCAATCGTAGTCGTGATCGCCTCCGCCTTCCCGTACAGCCGCAGTAATTTGTAAGGCGCGCTGTTCGACGAAGGTGTGTGCGCGCTCATGCGAAAGCCGTATGGAATGGGCTCAAAGGCCTTCTGCTTTTCATGAATGCTATGGCGGCTCCGCCACCACCAGGCTTGATGCACGAAAGGTCCGTGCGCCGGATCCATCAAGCCGATAATCCCATGGTCCACGCTGACCGGCATCTCGGCCGTCAGATACGCCAACTCGAACTTCTCGCTGAAAGTCGGCACACGTGGAGCGGCGCTCGGCGGCTGTTCTCTCTCGCTGAAACCTGCTCCTGCCGGCCCGCGCTCCGGAACGAATACCCACATATAGCCATCCTGTTCCTCACAAGCAAAACTGCCAGCGTAAATGCGCTCTACCTTCATACTCTGGCCGGCTGTCAACGATGGGATGGCCTGACACTGCCCCGAATGTGCATCGAACTGCCAGCCGTGATAGCTGCATTCCACGGTTTTGCCGTGAAACCATCCGCAGGACAGCGGCATACCGCGGTGGGGGCATGAGTCGCGCAGCGCAAAAGGGCGCTCCTGGTCATCGCGTCCAATCACCATCGGAATCTCCAGGACCATCACTTTGATTAGCTTGCGTCGCGTCACGCGATCGCTCGGCAGCGCTCGATACCAGAACCCGAAAAGCATCTCAGAGTCGGGTGTCTGCCGCTGAGGAGTTTCCTGTTCATTCATGGTGGGATCAGTCCGCAGCCTACTACGACTGAGGCTCATACGTCTAAGCGCGGTTTAGCGAAGAGGCGCCACGCCTGCACCACTGCCTGGCCAAACTCCAGCCCGCCATACTGGCGTGCAAGATAACCTCGGTAAGTCTCTGGTAATCTTCTGCTTACCGAAAATTACCACCGTGGTTCTATGCCCGTTGGTGCGATTGCCGCGCCTTGTCCCCCAACCTATAATCAGAACACTCTGGTTGATCGCTCCATCAGGTTCCGGGTAGAGCACATGCGGGGAGTGTATTTGCCCCCGCCAAGGAGCATAGCCCGGTAATGCGAAAGCGCCTGACTGTCGTCCTGATGGCTAGCACTCTCACTGCGGCATTCCTTTCCCTTGCACCGCCATTTGCCGGCGCCACTGATGACGGTTCCAAGCCCGCGGCTGTTACTGCCGTCACTGACGACAACGGCCACCGTGTGTGGGTGAACGATTCGGGCCCGGCTCCTAAGCCTGCAGCTCGCGCTAGCAACACTACTTCGGCCACCAGAGGACTCGTCTATTGGAGTTCGGTCGAGCACCGCTGGAAGCCAGTGCCTCATGCCAGCATGCAGGCGGCACGCTCCGCAGTCGCTGAAGTGAACCGCATTCTGGGAAGTTCCGAAGGTTCGCAAGCGTTCTTGAGTTTTGCCCGGAGTTCTTTTACTCCCGAGCAAGTGGATGCGGCAATCGAGCAGGCTGCCGCAAGGCATAATTTGGACCCAAATCTGGTGCGAGCGGTCATCAAGGTCGAGTCCAACTTCAACCCCAACGCGGTCTCGCGCAAGGGCGCCATGGGCTTGATGCAGTTGATGCCGAGCACCGCCCGTCAACTGAATGTGACAAATCCATTTGATCCGGACCAGAACGTCGACGCCGGTGTCCGGCACCTGAAAGCTCTGCTGAAAAACTATGGTGGTGATGTCAGCCTGACTTTGGCGGCTTACAACGCGGGCGAGGGCGCCGTCGCGCGCAGCGCGGGCATTCCCCGTTTTGCCGAAACCCGGGACTATGTAAGGCGCATAACCAGCTTGTATTACGGCGGCTCACAGACAGGGTCGCGTTATTCCATGCCCCTGCGGCAACCGGTACGGGTTTCCCGAGACGAACGCGGCGTGCTCTACATCAGCAACACGGACTGAGCGATAGTTGTTAAGGCTGTTGAACCAGGTTCGTATCACACAACGGCTCGTATCAGGGCACGGCTTTAGCCGTGCCGAACATAACTTATAAAAGCGGGGCTTTAGAGAACGTGGGATGAGAGGAGTCCCGAAAGGGACGGCACAGAAATTGCGACACAGTCCCTTTAGCCCGCGGGCAAACAGCACAATCACGCGCCAGCCTCCCAGGTTGCTGGCTAGAGACAGAAGGCAGCATTGAGGATTTTCGCAAAGCAAGGCGTGCTTCTTGTGCTTCTGGCGCTTGCCTCAGCACCCGCTTGGGCTCGTTCCTTCCACAGCGAAGCCTGGGCCCGAGAGAAGTATGCCTCTGCTGAGCGGGCCCGCGAGGCGCTCAACGGACGTCTCGCAAAAGAGCGCAGCCGCCGCGACTATCAGCAAGCCATCGACGCCTACCGCCGCGTCTATTTCGGCTCCCCCACTTCGACAAAAGCCGACCCCAGTGTGGTGGCCACCGCCGCAATCATGCTGGAGATGGGCCGGCAGTTCGACGACGAGAAGATCCTGCGCTCGGCCATCAAACAATATGAGTTCCTGCGGCGTGAATATCCCAGCAGCAAAGGCCGGTTCGATGCGCTATTCACGATCGGTGAGATTTATAAGGAGGACCTGGATGACTTCGCCGCCGCGCGCGCCTCATTTCAGGAGTTCCTCCGCCGGTACCCTCACCATCACCTCGCTGACGACGCTAGGAGTGCTCTGGCCGAAATGGATCAGGCGGCACGATCGGCATCGTCTCGGCGGACGGTAAAAGGCACTGCGCCGGAAAATCCGGTTGCCGACGATTCCTCTGAACCCAACGCTCCCCGCAAGGGTTACTCCCGCGTGACCGGAATACGTCATTGGTCCACGCCCGACTACACGCGCGTTGCTATAGACCTGCAGCAACCGGCAAAGTTCGATTCTCAGCGCCTTGACCATCCGGATCGGATTTTCTTTGATTTGTACGACACTAGGCTTGCCTCGACTCTGATCGGTAAGAGCTTCGACATTGGCGATGGATTGCTGAGAAAAATTCGCGTAGCGCAGTTTCAGCCGGGCAAAGCACGGGTTGTGCTGGAAGTGGACGATCTGTCCCGTTACAACGCATTCATTGCGCAAAATCCAACCCGCCTGCTCATCGACATTCACGGAAACAAGCCGGCAAAAAACGCAGCGGAGCAGTCTAAAGTTCCCGAAAAAGGACCGGAACTGCCGCAGGCTGCCGCTATCGACAATCGCGACTCTATCGCCGAAGAATCCGACGCTCTAGCTGCAGGCGCTCCCCCCGCTACGCCGCTAAAGGCCGCCGTCGCAGAAGAAGGGATTCCGAAGAGAATCGTGGAGGCCGACGACGATGATCCGGATTACGAGGGCGCGATAAAGAACGCGCGCGTAACAGCCAAGGCCCTCAACCTTCCTTCAGCAAAAAGGCAGGCCGAGCCCGCAGAATCTCCTGTCGCAAATGCCGCTACCCGAAAACTCAAAGCGCCGGACGGAGATGACGACGAGATTGCCACATTGAATGCCGCCGACGAGGCCGCTGCCGCGAAGGCGATGCCCAAAAGCGACGACAAGTCCTCCCGACCTGCCAAAGCCACTCGCAGCGGCATGCGCCAGGCACCTGCCGAGCTTCAGGTTCGGGAGGCTCAGCCTACCGCCGCCGGAGACCGCTCTCTTATCCGTGCTCTGGGCCTCAAAATTGGCAGGATCGTTATCGATCCAGGCCATGGCGGTCATGACACTGGGACCATCGGTCCCAACGGCCTCGAAGAGAAGAACCTCGTTCTGGATGTTGCCAGGCGCCTGGGCAAATTGCTTGAAGTCCGTATGGGTGCAGACGTGGTTTTTACCCGGGACGACGATACCTTCATCCCACTGGAGACCCGGACTGCCATTGCCAATCGGCAACAGGCCGACCTGTTCATTTCGGTTCATGCGAATTCCAGCCGCGACCCCGATGCGCGCGGGGTCGAGACCTATTACCTGAATTTCACGTCCAATGCCGATGCGCTCGAGGTGGCAGCGCGTGAAAACGCCGTATCAGATAAATCGATCCACGAACTGCAGGACCTGGTGAAGAAAATCGCGCTGAAGGAAAAGATTGAAGAGTCCCACGAGTTTGCCTCGGACGTGCAGCGCTCGCTCCATAAAGGTCTTGCAGTGAAGAGCCCGGGCTTGCGGGACCGCGGAGTCAAGAAGGCGCCCTTCATCGTTTTGATCGGAGCCAACATGCCCTCGATCCTGGCTGAAATCTCCTTTGTCAGCAATCCAACCGACGCCCGCAAGCTGCAGACTCCCGAGTACCGCCAGCGTATTGCCGAATCCCTCTATCGCGGAATTTCTAAGTACGTAAGCGGCCTGAGCGGAGTAAAAGTAGCCAGCCGGATGGCTAAGAGCGACGCCAGGTAAACTGCTGTTTCTGGAAACTTTCCGACCCCGGCGGTAGTCTAATTACGAGGGCCTTCCAGTCTTGTTTCGCCCCAGACCATTTTGATGAATCGCCGTCGTATTCTCGCTAGCTTTTCTCTTTTGCTATTCAGCTGCCTTGCGTTGGCGGCGGAGCGCCCGCCTATTCTTGCCAGGAGTTTTGGGGGGTGGCAGATGCAAGCTGCCGCGAAGAGCAGCACGGACCCGGCATTTGCCGACCCGGCAAATGCTCCCATTTTGAACGAATACGGGTTCACAGACTTTGAGTCGGCAACTTATACCCGCGACGACGGACGCAAGCTGAAGATAAAGGCGGCGCGCTTTCAGGACGCGAGCGGCGCGTTCGGCGCCTACACCTTTTATTACCAGCCCAACATGGTGCGCGAGGCAATCGGCGATCAGGCCTCATCTTTCAATGAACGCATCCTCTTCTATCGCGGTAATGTGCTGGTCGACGCAGTCTTTGACCGCGTAACCGTCATGTCGGCAGCCGAACTTCGCGAATTGGCCGGCTTGTTGCCTCGTCCAGGAGGCACCGCCGGCAACGCCCCGCCGGTTCTGGCTTACATGCCGCGCCAGAACTACATTGCCAATACTGAGAAGTACATCGAAGGTCCACGCGCCCTCCAGCAGTCGTCCTCGCCGTTGAACGCCAACCTGATTGATTTCAGCAAAGGCGCGGAAGTCGTGCTCGGACAATACAAAGTGGCCGGCGGGGAAGCCACCCTGATGGTCATCTCTTACCCCACTCCGCAGATTGCCGCTGACAGAATGAAAGTGATCGACGCATCTCACGTCCAGGTGCAGCAGCAACCTGGCATCGCATCGATCGTTGACGTGGGCCCGTTCTACGACAAACGAACGGGGCCGCTGCTCGCGGTGGTGGCCGGACCGGTTTCGCAAAGCGAAGTGAAATCGCTGCTCGGCGCTGTCAACTACGATGCCGACGTAACCTGGAATGAGAATACTTTCTTCGACAAGAAGAACAACATCGGCACGCTGCTGGTCAATATCATCATCCTGTGCGCCATTTTGGTCGGCCTCGCTCTGATCGCCGGCGTGGCCTTTGGCGGCCTGCGCATTGCGCTGCAAAAGTTCTTTCCCGGCAAAATCATCGACCGTCCGGAGAACGTGGAATTCATCCGTCTGAATCTGGAGCAGGCCGAAGAATCGCCCCAAGACAAGCAGTTAAGCCCATCAATCAAAGCCACTTAGTAGGATTCCACAGCGGTTTTGGCCCAAATCGGACTTTTCCAGCGCTTGTTAACGATTTTTGTAAGTTGTTGAAAACACTGGTATTTATTTCCCAGAAATTCCTTGACACCCCGCTTTTTCGGCTCATAAGATTCCGCCATCAAGTTTTGACGGATTTGCCTCCGTTAGAACTATTCTCCCTTGAAGAAAAAGGCTGCCTGAGTTGCCGGGTAGCCTTTTTCCTTGGATACGTATTCTCCCGGAAAACTCCAAAGTCTTCTTGCTTTCCATTGCGCGAATGGGAACACTGCTCCTTTGGCCTTCGTAACACTTAACGAGAAGTAAGTTCAGCAGGCCCGGAGACAAGAGAATGTTTTGTGATCAATGTGGAAACGCGCTAACGCCAGGTCAGCGTTACTGCACGCGCTGCGGTAAACAGGTTGTGGGCGACGTCGGACCCGTAGCTATGCAGCACGGACGGGTCAGGGGACACATCCGCTTCCTGGGCATTCTCTGGATTGCACTCTCCGCCCTAAACGTTCTCGGGGGCGCAGCTTTAGTGCTTATGGCGAACACTATCTTCGCGCGCTGGAGCGCACTTTCACAGAACAATCCAGGCCTGCCAGCTGGCTTCTTGCATATCGTGCTCGGGTCGATCGGCGCTTTCATCCTGATCAAAGCCGCAGCTGGTTTTCTTGCCGGATGGGGCCTCTTACAACACGAATCATGGGCTCGAATTCTTGCCATCGTTCTGGGAATCCTGTCCTTGTTCAACCTGCCTTTTGGAACGGCTCTCGGCATCTACACGCTATGGGTCCTGCTCCCCAGCGGAGCCGAGGATGAATACCTGCAACTCCGCCGCGCCGCTTAGCGCATTGCTTCACCCCTGTTATCCCGAGCGCCCGCCGGATGCGTACCGCGAGCGAGAGCAAGTCGCGGAACCTGTGCTGGTGCTCCTAACACGCACTTTAGAACGGAAACCTTATCGACAGGATGGCGTTGTGATTCGATGTATGGAAGTGCGTCGTCGCGATCTGATAGCCGCCGCCAAAAGTCAGGCCGACGCGTCCCCACAAACGAAAGCGGCCTAGGACAAGCCCTGGCGTCACGAAATTCTGCTTTTGCCCGTCGTTTTTCCCATCTTGAAAAAATGTAGAGTTCAGTTCGACTTCAGGCCACAGTTTTCGAAAAAGGCGATATTGGAAAGTATTGTTCCAGGCGTAAGTGCGTCCCATGAGATTCGTATCCGCGGTTGGAAGTCCGATCCCAAACGTCCCCTGCAGATCGAAATTGCCAAATCCCTTCCCATACGCAATCGTAGGCGTGATCACGGCATGTAGGGCGCCATTCTTGTGCTGTCCCGTCGGCAGGCTCCAGCCTAGAAAAGCCGACAGGATGTAGTTGCCATGTTCCTCGTTCTGAGAAAGCACTCGATATTTGACGAGAAACGCGACATCACCGAAGCCGTCGGGGGCCGCGGGATCATGGTGCGCCAGATACGGGGGAATGTTGAAGATGATCTCGACTTTCTCCGCTGGAATCAGTTCGAGTCCCTTGCTCCCGCCATAATTGTCGGTTGTGATTCCCTTGCTGTTGGTCTGCCATAGCTGGTCGTACCGAAATTCTTCTTCCAGCCGGGGCGTCGTGGTAGCCAGAGGCGTGATCCAGTGCGGTTGCTCATCTTTGGTCTTGTCAACTCGATCAAACCAGTTTGCAAAATATCCATCCTGTGCCATTGCCAGACTCGATCCGAAAACAACCACTAGGAACAGCAACCCCACTCCTCTCCCGCGCATTCTGCCTCCCAGGCAACTTTCTTGAACTCCCACACCGCAGATTAGAAATGTATATCATGTACGGATTACCTTTGTATATTTGCGCATTTCAATATAGTATTTTGTAGCCTCACTTGAGGTGCTCTTTACTCGGGCCGTTGACCGTAAGAGACGCTGACGCTACGATGCCCTCCCATGCCGAGAAACAGCAAATCCGAATCCGCTCAGTTGCTGAAGCTCCGCGATGCGGCCCTACAGTTGGGGATCAGCTTTCCCACCATCAAACAGTGGATTTATAGAAAGAAGATTCGCAGCGTTCGAACTGCGGGGGGCCATCATCGAATTCCGCTCCGAGAGGTGGATCGCCTGCTTTTCAGGACCCGCGGCAGAACCGAGAAGGAGCGCCATGATGTGATTCGACGCGTCAGTGGGCGAAATCAGCTGGTGGGCCGAATTGACGTTGTACGCATCAGTGGTCTGATGGCGGAAGTGAAGATATCCATTGGCGGGCAACAGATTACGTCCATCATCACCGCAAGCTCCGCGCGCGAAATGCAGTTGAAGCCAGGACAAACCGCCGCCGCTCTCATCAAAGCCACCGAGGTGATGATCCTGCGTGTCTGACCGAATTCGAACCCTGCCCGCACTCTTGATCTTTACGCTTCTATCCCACGTTTCAGCCGCGCAATCCCTCACCGTCGCGGCCGCTGCCGATCTCCAATTTGCTATGCAGGATATAGCTGCCAAATTTCAGCAGCAAACCGGTAAGACTGTGAAGGTCATCTACGGCTCTTCCGGCAACTTCTCCCAGCAGATTCAGAACGGCGCTCCCTTCGACCTATTCTTTTCCGCCAATGTTGACTATCCGAAACAACTGGAGCGGGCGGGCTTGGTGGAACCCGGCAGCTTGTATCAGTACGCGAGAGGCTCGATCGTGCTGTGGGTTCCGAATGATTCAAAACTCAATGTGAGTTCCGGACTGACGATTCTTACTCTCTCCGAAGTTAAGAAGATCGCGATCGCCAACCCCCTGCACGCGCCTTACGGCCAGGCCGCGGTCGATGCCATGCAAAGGGAGGGTATCTACGATCGGGTGAAGGACAAGCTCGTGCTCGGCGAAAACATTTCCCAGACAGCATCCTTCGTCGTTTCAGGATCGGCCGACGTCGGCATCGTAGCTTTGTCCCTGGCGTTGTCTCCCAATATGAAGGATAAGGGGCGATACAGCGAAAT
Source organism: Terriglobales bacterium (assembly GCA_035691825.1). Lineage (GTDB taxonomy): Bacteria > Acidobacteriota > Terriglobia > Terriglobales > Acidobacteriaceae > Gp1-AA122. Next base: position 34,467 of record DASSIO010000339.1, read on the forward strand.
TCCTGCCAATGAATATCCAGCGTTGGAGCAGGCCTGTGTCATTCTCAAGTCGTCGAAAGAGAAAGACATTGCGCAGCAGTTCTTATCGTTCATGAAAACGCCTGCGGTCGGCGCCCTCCTGCGGAATTACGGCTTTGACGTGGGAACTCAATCCACCAAGAAGTAGCGCCTATTGCTGGCGCTCTCCAACCAGGAAATTTTCCATTGTCTCTACAAAGGCCTCGGGCTCCTCATAGAACGGCAGATGCCCGCTGCGCTCAAACACCACAAACTGCGAGTTGGGAATTGCCGAATGAATCTTGTAGGCGACCAGCGGGGCCACATTCATGTCATAGCGGCCCGTGACCACTAGAACCGGGAATTTGAATTTCTTTATCTCAGGATTCAAGTCAAATCCATCCAACTCGGCGCCCACCGCGCGATTAACTTCGCGGTTGTAAGCCGAGGCAGAAAATCTTGCCAGAAATGCGTCCCGTTTCTCCGGCGAATAAAACAACATCGACAGGTACTCATGCAAATCGGCCGCAACTGCCTTTTTGTCGCCCATCCCGATGGAGAACGCCTCTGCGGCCTGCCGATCCGTGCCTTCGGGAAAGACATCTTTGAACAGAAAAATAGTGTCCTTAAATCCGCCAGGCGCCATCGAGTCCATGATGGTCAAGTGCGACACGTGGTCGCTGTGCATCGCAGCGTATGCCATGACCAGGAACCCTCCCCACGAATGACCTATAAGATCGATTTGCTCGTATCCCAGTCGAGCGCGCAACGCATCCAGATCGTCGATCTGATCCTTGAGTCTGAAGGTCTGCTTGGGATGCTCGCCGACCGAACGCCCCGTCCCGCGCTGATCGTAGAAAACAACCGGCCGAGTCCTCGCGATCGATTCCCACGCGTCAGACGCATGTAAATAGGTGTGATCGAATCCCGGACCGCCATTGACCACAATCAGCGGCATCCCTTTGCCCGTACCCATGACTTCGTAATAGATGGTAGCGCCGGGGGCCTCGAAGGTCTTTCCATTCTCAGCTGCGAACGCGATGCCAACCATCGTCACAATGACTGCCGTTGAGAAAATTGCGCGTGCTTTTCGGGTCATCCTGTCCTCTCCTCGCCTTCACGGCCTGGCAAAAATCGTCTGCGGGGAGGGCACGACTTCAGTCGTGCCGCTTAGGTTCACAACAAGCGCGGGCTTTAGCCCCTGAGATGCGAGTTCGCTGTCCCTTTGTGAGGTACTACTTTCAGCACCCTCGATCACTTTCATGTGCAACTCATCCTCCCGACGACATAGTGCGAATACAACGTCGCCTGACCATGAGCCTGGTGCCACTCAAAAGCCCTGTCACTTAATGTCCAGCTGGTGAGTCGACACAACCTCATAATGCGAAGATTTGGGATCGTAGTGCGCCAAATACTTTCGCCGCTCTTCAGGAACAACCGCAGTTTCGTAATGATCGCCCGCGACAGCGCGGATGGACTCAATCGAATCCCACAGCATAATCGTGATGAACTCGATTTCCTCTCCCGCCTTTCGCCGAAGCAGATAACTGCCTCGATAGCCTTTGACTTTCCCGATGCCCGGCAGCAGTTCAGGCTTCAGCATCGATTCATAGGCGTCGGCGTGCTCCGGTTTGGTGTATCCATGCCAGATTCTTGCGATCACATCCCCTCCTCAGCGCGTTGCGTCTCCCGCAGCGGGAATCCGCGGGCAGTTTGGTAAACTAACACAAAGCACACCGAAAGCCGACGTAGCTCAGTTGGTAGAGCAGCCGATTCGTAATCGGCAGGTCAACGGTTCAAGTCCGTTCGTCGGCTCCATTTTTCAACCCAATTTTTTCATCACTGGAGTAGGCGGGCTTGCCGCCCGACGCGTGTCTTCCTGTCCTCTTTGAATCAATGAAGCACGCAAATCGGTCCGTATACCTGAGATGTGGAAAGATGACTGAACGAGCCCTGGTGAGGGAAGCGGCAGTTCCTAGTAGCCCGCTGCGCTGCCTAGTGCGAATCAGGCATTTGGGCAAGCACTTCTGCTAACACTTGCCGGCTTTGTTGCTCAAGTTCGGCTTTTGAAGAGCCACAACCAGGAGGGTTCTTCACCCCGATGTAAATGCCCTCATACGAGTTGTCGCCCACGTTCTCCACCCGGTGCCGGAACGGCGGAAACCAACGAGCCTCGCCTGCCCGCGAAAGTACTTCCTGCGTTTTTCCGTTCTGGTCGGTGAATCGGAGATGTGCCGCCGTGAGACTGACGACCACCCCGCCCGGATGCTGATGTAAGCCCGATTTCTCGTGCGCACCGTAATGAATGTATACGACTTCCACTCGATCGTTCTGAAACTTCAGAACGTAGTGGGTCGGCTCAACTACCGTAGGGTTTTGAGCCGCCGCCGCACTTGCGATCACGCAAACGAAAGCAAATCGGCACAGCATCTTTGAAAACATAGGTTTCTCCCGAAATCCTTCTCTGGGATTTCGCCACGTTAGCGGGAGAGAAACAATGAGTCAATGACGTTCTCCTGAAGAGCATGACAGAGGTAATCTCGCAAGTCGTTGGGCTGCAAACTCCAGGTTACCCTCCAGATCCGCTTTGGAGGGATTTGGCGTAGCCCCATCCACGACACGTCAAAGCCTTCCCTTCCCGGCTTCTATCCTTACAACGATTGCCCCAGGCGCTTCTCAAGTTCTGTGCGATAGGTTCTGCTGACGCGCGAGCGGTGGCCGTCTTTGAGAACGATCTCGAACTCGCCGTGCGAGATGGGCTGAAGCTCCAGGATGCTATCTATGTTCACGATGGCGGATCGATGAACGCGGATGAATCGCTGGGGATCGAGGTGGCCGGCCAGTTCGTGCAGTGCGGAGCGGTAGAGCAACTCTTTACCCGCGACGTGCAGATTCACATAGACGCCGGCGCCCTCGATCAAGTCGATGTCGGCCACTCGAATGAAGCGAGTGCTTCCGCTGCCCTTCACCACCAGGCGATCGATGTAGCGGCCGGACTCGGATCGCATGGCGAGCATGTGCAAGACCCTGCTGCCAAATTCGCGCAGGTTGCGCTCATCATGGCGAGTCTTGGCGCGGGCGAGCGCGGCCTCCCAGCGTTCATCGCTGAACGGCTTCAGCAAATAGTCGAGCGCATTGGCTTCGAACGCGCGGATGGCGTGCTCATCGTAAGCAGTGACAAATACGGTGAGGGGCATCGCCGCCGCGCCCACCGTCTCGATCACCTCCAAGCCATCCAGCTCGGGCATTTGCACATCGAGAAAAACCAGGTCCAGCGCCTCGCGTCCGATGATCTCGACGGCAGCTTTTCCGTTGGCGGCTTCGAGTATCGCGCCCACCTGCGGATCCTTTTTGAGCAGATCGACCAGGCGTTGGCGCGCGGGCGCTTCGTCGTCCACCACCAGAACACGCATTCGTTCAGTGGGCCGCGCCATTAGCTCGCTCCCGCGAATCGCAGCGGCAACGAAATCTCCACCTCTGTCCCGCCTCCTTTACGTGGCCGGACCGAGAAGCGGCTATTTCCGTCAGGATGAAGGCCCAGGATGCGTTCGCGCGTGACCGACAGTCCGGTGCCCACAGATGATTCCAGCGTCCAGCCTGGCGGTAAACCAACCCCGTCATCGGCGACGCGGATCTCTACCTGGTCAGCGCCGCGCTCGGCTGTCACCGTTACGGTGCCGCCTGAGCCGCGCCGGGAGATGCCGTGGCGAATGGCATTCTCAACCAGCGGCTGCACGATCAAGCAAGGTACGAGCGCGAACTTCACTTCGGGGTTTACCTGTATTTCGATGTGCAAATTTTCCGCGAACCGAATCTTCTGGATCGCTATGTAGTGGTCGAGAAAAGCCAATTCCTCGGCAAGCGGAATTGCCTGTTTGTCCCGCGCCTCAAGCGACAGGCGCAGCAGATCGCCCAGGTGCTCGATCATGGTGCGCGCCAGCCGCGGATCGCGCTCCACCTGCGCCGAGATGGTATTGAGCGCATTGAAGAGAAAATGCGGATCCAGCTGCATGCGCAAGGCATTGAGGCGCGCTTCAGAAAAACTGCGCTCCATTCGCGCTACCCGCAGTTCGCTGGCAAGATAGTTTTGATAGTAGCGGAAAGTCTGCTGCACGCCAAAGATGACCCAGTAGACCAGCCAGCTCCAGAGAAGGCCCTGGAGGATCATCGCAAGAAAGTGCGTACTGGCTATCACCCTCCATGCTTGCAGACCGAACAGGGCGCCCATGGAACTGGCAACATAGCCGTACAGGATGGTAACCGCCACGCTCGCAGGCAAATGTGCGAGAACACGCCTGAGGAGTTGGTTCTCTTGGAAGGGAAGCTGCGCGTCTATCCAAAAAATAACGGGCGTGATCAAGCCCCAGGACCACCACTGGGCGAGAGATGCCAGAACAACGCGTCTCCAGTGCCCGGACGAGAGACCCGGCACAGCGAACAGTAGGCCCAAGGCGCTCCATAGGAGGATCGCGGCGATGAAGGCCGTCCAGCGATTCTTCATTTCGAGATTCTAGAACAGGGAAGGAATGCGGCCGCGAGAACAGCCGGTGTCCGCAGGGCACGTGCTGCTGTATCTACAGGCGTCTACTCCCGATCAAACACCAAAATGTTTCTGGGCTCCTTTTCACCGGCCTGGCGTATGCTCATCGTCAAGGTTTTTAAATCGGTAGAAACCTCGAGTTGTCGTGTGTCCGTAATCTTGCCTTTGGATTTGTTGGTGATTTCCAGGCTGCGCTGGCTCACGCGGCGGTTATCCTTGCCATCGAACTTGATGTTCCGAGTCCCTCCCAGACTGGGGCTGCCAATGGAAAGACCGTCGCCCTCGTACGGCTGGATTTCCAGCTCGAGAGTCGAGTCCAGCTCTGCGCTGGCGCTATCCCAGGTGCCAGGGAAGCCGGAGCTGCCCGCGGTTCGCTGGTACGTATAGTGCACGTTTAATGTCGAACCATCGGGCAGGTACTGTGTAAAGGCGTCATCGAGCGTTTTGCCATCCGGCGAAAGCGTCCAATTCCCCATGGTCATTGGTCGTCCTTGCTTCTTGAAGACAACCTTCCAATTGTTCGGCCCGGCTACAGTAAGTGACATGGTGGTTCCGTCCGGGGTTGGTTGGTCAGTCCCGTCGGCTACGACCGTTTCGACGTGATTGGGATCAAAGGTGATCGCATATTTGTTCTCACCCACGCTCTCGACCTTCATCTCGTCGGTCAGTTTGCTCTTGGAGGGGTTCACCTTCCATTTGCCTACGAAGGGATCGTTAGCTGCCCATAAGGCGCCAATAACCAAACAAACAACTGCCAGCGACAGAAGACTGCGCCGTAGTATTCGCATTCGCGAACCCTATTCTCAGGCATCAGCCCTGTCGTTAAAAATGTTGTGGAACGGATTACCCTGTTGCGAAACGGCCTTTCTGTTAATCGATACGGCATGCCGATTACGTTCAAAATCCCCCCGCAGGGTCCGCCGCCGACATTCTACTGAGCGTAAATCACCTCTCCTCCCCTGATCGTATACGTCACTTCCGTCAACGCGCGGATGTCCTCCGCCGGATCATGCTTCAGCACCACCAGGTCTGCCTGCTGGCCGGCCGCAATCCTGCCCAGCTTGTCGGCCACTCCAAACCGCTCGGCAGGAGCCGTCGTCAGCGAGGCAAGAATCTGACGAAAGCTCATTCCCGCCTGACTCATCAGCGCATATTCCTCGCCGGGATCGGGGTCGACCGCGCCGAGATCGGTTCCAAACAGCACCGTGCCCCCCGCCTCGACCCAGGCGTGCAGTTGTCCAGTTTCTGTTTGGATAACTCGGTCTTGTGCCGACCGGCGATCGTGTCGCGCATACCACCTCCAAATCCACAGAGTAGGAATCAGCGCGACTTTCCGCTCTTTCATCGCTGCTACAAGTGTCTCGTCCCAGGATCCCGTTTGCGGGGTGGTGTGTGCGATAACATCAGCGCCCGCCCGGACAGCCGCGAGCACATCCGCAGCCGTGTTGGGGTGCACGAACACGGGCTTGTGCCTGCGATGCGCTTCGTCCACGGCAGCCGCTACCGTAGCTTCGGAAAGCGTTGATCGCGAAGGCGATGAAATAAAGAGCTTGATGCCGTCGACCCCTGCATCGAGCAGTTGCCTGGAAACTGCCGCTGCCTGCGCAGGATCGGCGACTTCCGACGACGCCGACTTCATCCATCCCATCATCGTGATAGCCAGCTCTGGAATGCCCGCATTCGATGGCATTAGTCCAGGACCAGTCGAGTAGATCTTTGGACCTCGAACTTCTCCAGAGTCGATTCGATTGCGCAGCGTACGGGTGTTTTCCCAGGGAGACGACAAATCAAAGACTGTCGTGAACCCGTAGCGCGTGACCATGTCTTGTAACTGCTGTTCCAGTTCCGCTGCTGGAACATCAGCGGCATTAGCCCACTTGCGTTCGTAGAAATGGACGTGGCTGTTCCAGAATCCCGCAGTAATGGTCATCCCCGCGCAGTTGATTACGCGCGCATCGTGTGGCACCTGAACTTTGCCCTTCTCGCCCACTCCGGCGATCGTTTGCCCCGAAACCAGAACCACACCGTCGCGGATCGGTCCCTCGCTCGGGCTGACCCAGATAGTCGCTCCCACCAGCGCCAACTGACGATTCTTAGGGTCTCTGCGCTGCTCAGAAGAAGCTTGAGCCAGATTTGACACAACCACCCCTGCGAGAAGGAATGCAATCGCTCGCATCAAAAAATTCATTCTAAAGCTTAGTTATTCCTGCCGTAGAGCGATCACGGGATCAACGCGCGATGCGCGCCGCGCCGGCAGGAGCGCCGCCAATACTCCCACGATCAACAGCAGGAGCGCAAAACCGGCAAACACCGATGCTCGCAACGCAATGACGCCGAACAAAAGCGAGGCTGTGACCCGAACCAGCAGTAGTGCGACTACACAGCCCAAGGCGAGTCCAATGGACGTCATGCGCAGAGCGCGCCCGGTGACCAGAGCCAGCACGTCGTTGCGCGCCGCGCCCAGCGCCATGCGTACCCCAAACTCATGCGTGCTCTGCGCGACTACATGCCCCATTACTCCGTAGATCCCGATTGCCGAGAGCAGCATCGCAATCACTCCCAAGGCCAGCATCAACTCCCCGATCGCTCGCAGCGGCGCCAGCGAGTCGTCCACCTCGACCGTGTACGGATTCAGTTCTCCTGAACTCAACAGCGGATCCAGGTGCGCCAGCATTTGCCGAACCGGCGAGAAATACCTCGCCGGATCACCTTCCGTGCGGACCAGGAACGTCACCCGCCGGGGTGGCGCTTGTGTGTAGGGTAGGTAAAGCACAGGTCCGATCACAGAATCGAACCAGTTCAGCTGGATATCGCCGACCACACCGACAATCGTGATCCAGGCGGCATCGCCGGAATCAGTTGCGAACTTAATCCGCTGGCCGATAGCAGATCCGCGTGGCCAGTAGCGTTGCGCAAAGCCGTGACTGACAACCGCCACACGCGGTGAATTGGCGCCATCGGTCGGAGCAAACAATCGCCCGTCAAGCAGCGGGATGTGGAGCACGGAAAAAATCCCGGGACTTACAGTCTGACGCTCGGTTACAGGGGTTTCGGAAACGCGCTGCGTCGCTTGGCCTGCAATTGTGAACTGCACCTGAGGATTCGGCACATTACTCGCCGGATTGTTCGTGATGATGCCTGCGCCCGTTGCTCCAGAGAGACTGGTCAGTTCCCTCTCCATTCGGTCATAGAACTGGCTAACTTGAGCCGGACTGTACCGGCTTTCCGGCAAACTGACGCTGAAGCGCAGCACGTGGGCAGGATCAAGAGACGCGAACACATTCTGCAGACGCCGGAACCCGGACACGATCAGGCCGGCCCCGACCAGCAGGACCAAAGCGATCATGATCTGCACAACCACGAGACTATTTCGAAGGGCATGCTGACGGCGGCTTGTGCCACCACGTCCGCCTTCCTTCAATGTGTCGTTCAAGTTAGTGCCGGCCGCCTGCAGGGCGGCCGCTATTCCTAGTAAGAGAGCGATCGCTACGACGGTCGCAACGGCTGAAGCCAGGACGTTGCCATCGACTCTCATATTGTCCCAGCCCGCCACCCATCGTGTGTAGCTGGGGGAGAGACTGGCACGGATCAGGTCGACGCACCACAACGAGGCTGCAAGTGCGGCAGTTCCAGCGGCCAATGAAAATAGCAGTCCTTCGGCTACAAACAGCCAGAGCAGGCGTCGTCGCGTAGCACCCAGCGCAGTGCGGATCGCCAGTTCCCTCTGCCGCTTGATCAGACGTACCAGCACCAGCACGCCCAGGTTTGCACATGCCAGCAAAAGCAAGAACACTGCTCCTGACTGCAGTAACAGCAACAACGGCGCCGTGTCGGAATATTGCTCCTCGCGCAGCCGCAATAATGAAAAGGTCCGCCCGGAGTTGCTTACTGGGAAAGTATTCTGCAGCCGCGCGGCTTCGGCGCTGAGCCCAGCACGGGCCTGGTCCAAGGACACGCCGGGCGCAAGCCGCCCCACTGCATAGAGCGTCTCCTTACTGCGGTCGGAACCCGCCTCAGGAGTCAGTGCCAGCGGCTTCCACACTTCCGCTCCTGGAGGATAGTTAAAGCCTTTCGGCATGATGCCGACGATGGTGTGATTGCGGCCATCCACTGCGATTGTCGAGCCAACCACGGAAGGGTCCCCTCCGAAGCGGCGCTGCCAGAAGTTGTGGCTCAGCAACAAAACGTCATCTCGGCCCGGCTGCGCGTCGTCGGCCAGGAACGGACGCCCGCGACTCGGCTTCACGCCGAGAACACTAAGCAGGTTTGGCGTCACCAGAAATGACGTGGCGGTGTCTGTTTCACCGGCGCGCGAGAGATTCAAGTCGCGGTATTCATAAGCACCCACCCCTTGGAACAAGCCTGGAACCCGTGCCAGATCGGAAACATCGGCCGGTGTCAGCCGGGACCGCTCCTCGCTCTGCCCGCGGACCCGTTCGCGCAACACCACCAGGCGATCCAGTTCTGGAAAATGATGGGGCCTCAGGAGGACCGAATTGGTGACGCTGAAGATCGCTGTATTCGCACCCACCCCAAGAGCCAGCGTCAAAATGGCGGTAATCGCAAACCCTGGCGACCGTCGTAGCCCGCGCAATGCATATCCCGCATCTTGCAGCAGAGTTCTCATGAGACACTCCCCCGGGCTTCGCCGGATGCAATTGCAGGTCCGCAGTTTACATCCTCAACCCTTATTGTTTGAGCGGGTTAGATCGGAAGAAGGCCTGCCCGCGTCCAGTTATGGACTGCGCTGTGCGAAAACGAACGGACCAGAAACATGTCCTTGCAAGTGGCGCCAAGAAAGATTCCCGGTAAAGATACTTGGGCCTGATCTTTTGTGAATTTTTCCATTCACGGCTCCCGATTGACATTGTCACCACTGCGGCGTACTGTTGGGCCGCTCCGCACCCCATTTTCCTCATATTAAGGAGACCCGAATGACCACGCGCCTGACGGTTATTGCGATCCTGGCAGCCTGCATTGCACTTACGCCCGTCGTTTCAGCCCAGGATCCGGTGAAGGTCGACCCCCAGCATTACTCAGTCGTCAGTGAGAACGATCAGGTCAGGATCTTGAAAGTTCACTACGGTCCGCATGAGAAGTCGGTAATGCACAGCCACCCCGCGAGCGTCGCTGTGTTCCTCACCGAAGGGAAGGGACAATTTACTTTTCCTGGTGGCAAGGTTCAGGACTTCTCCGCCAACGCTGGCCAGGCACAGTACGAACCCGCCGTCACGCACTTACCCGAGAACACCGGCGACAGCGGCCTGGATGTAATTGTGACCGAATTGAAGGGGCATCACGCCAAGGCACACAAGGCCGAAAAAAAGGAATAACGAATTGTGGCAGCGCTCGGGCCATCGGTTACGTACGTAGCGGCCGTGTCACGGCAATTCGCAAGGCGCTCAAGCGAAAACACCATGTTGCATCACTTGCTTTCTAGCTGTTGATCCAGCTTTACTATCGACCGGTAGAGGACTTCCGCGCCGTTAGCTACATCCGTCCAGGCGGTGAACTCCTTGGGAGAGTGGCTGATGCCGTCTTTGCTGGGAACAAAGATCATCCCCATCGGAGCGACGCGGGCGATTTCTTGCGCATCTTGTCCGGCGAAACTGGGAAGGTCTGTCGTCGCGAGTCCAGCTGACTTGGCCGCCTCGCGAATCGCGTTCTGCAACTGCGGGTCGGCGTGAGCGGGTTCGGAACGATCCACCAATTCGCACCGGGTCTCGACACTCTCTCCCTTGTCAACTTCAGCAAACCGTTGCTGAATGCGACTCCAGATGCGATCAACCTTAGCGGCGTCCAGATCGCGTAATTCAACCGGAAATTCCACACGGCCGGGAACGACATTCCTCGCTCCGGGCGTGACTCTCATGTAGCCCACAGTCCCAACTTGCGTGCCTTCCTCGGCCCGCACTGATTCTCGTACCCCTAGCACATCCTTCGATGCGGCGGCCAATGCATCATGCCTGCGATTCATCGGCGTTGTCCCGGCGTGGTTGGCAAACCCTGTCACCACGCAGGTCCATTCCTTAATGCCTACAATCCCCTGTACCACGCCAATGGGAATCTTGCGCTCGTCCAGATTCGGACCTTGCTCGATGTGCAACTCCAGATAACCTGCCAACGCGCCACGCGGGATGCGCGCGTCCGCGAGGCGCGAGGGATCCTGCCCATAACGCCGCAGCCAATCCGCTAGAGTGAGGCCATCGTCGCCTTTGGTTTGCAGAATCTCCGGCCCGAGCGTGCCAGAGGCCACGGCCGACCCCAACGTCCCCATGCCGAAGTGATTGCCCTCTTCATTGACCCAGATCACGGCTTCCAGCGGATGGCGGGTTTTGACGCCCTTTTCCTTCAACGCGCGCATGACTTCGATCGCGCCCATGCTCCCGACGTCACCGTCGAAATTGCCGCCGTGGAGCACCGAGTCGATGTGCGACCCAAAGAGCAGAATCGGCAAGTTCTCCGTGCCGTCACGCCGGCCAAAGATATTGCCCACCGGATCAATGCGCACTTGCAGTCCCGCCTGCTTCATCAGGCCGATGGCATATTGCCGTGCCGCCAAATCGGTTTCCGAAAAGCCCAGGCGGGTAACACCGCCTTCGGGATTCCGGCCAAATTCCGACAATTTCTCCAGCGTGCCCTGCAGGCGCTGCGCGTTGATGTGAAATGCAGAAGCTCCACTCTGTGCTTGTGCCGCCGATTGGATGAGCGGGGCGCCACCAATGAGGAATGCTGATAGCAAAACCAGCGGAGACAATCTCGATTTCTTTCCGAGTCTCTTTAGTGGCATCGGTTTATCTTCGCCGGGCTTACTGACCTGCGGCCGTCGTAGCAGTACCCGCCGTCCGCGAGAATACAGTTCCATGCGGATACGCGTCGCCATGGAAGCCATGCGGCCATGATTTGCCGTCCATACTGACGCCGGGTTCGGCGCTGCCTCGATCACGGAATCGCTCATCGAGCTTCAGCGCGCCGCTCGCAGGGTCGAAATTCACAATGTATAAGCGGTGCTCTCCGTATTCGCCGGAATTGAGCACGATCCGCCGGTTGTCGGCATCTGCCGAGATCCAGTGCGGCTTCTGCTTGTCATTGAAGGTGACTCTCGAAATCTCGCGAATCTTTCCAAGGTCAGTTATGTCGTAGCTCGCCAGGGCGTGTCTGGAAGATAAGGTCTGAATCCAGTAATGGCCAATTCGCAACGGCACGTCGCATTCCTCGCCCTCAAAGGTGTTCAGGTGGCGCACCGAGGAGTGGTCGGTGTCGATGGCATCCATCTGGTACAGACCGCATGAGAAGGTGTGGACAAGCACGCTCTTCCCGTCTGCCAGCAGGGTGGGCTCACCGGGAAACTTCTGCTCCGATCCTCGTGGTCCAGGTGGCAGCATCAGCGTGCGTAGCAGCTTCAGGTCAGACAACCGCCAGACCTGCACCGTGCGGCTGTCCCCGTCCTTTTCGTGCATAGCTGTGTTGGTGCTGATCACGCGATCAAGCTCCGGCACGGCCACAAGACTGTAAGGGCGGATGAGTTCGCCTTTGACCAGCGGATCCATCGCGCTGGCGCTTCGAATCAGCTGCCCGCGTTGGTCGAATTCGACTAAGCCTCCGCCGTCAGATGTCGCGGAATGCCCGCCGTGGTACTGAAAAGTGGCCAGCACATGGCCATTGGCCAGCCGCACGTACGTGTGCGGGTGCATGTAGCCGTCCAGATCGCCGAACGAGGTCACCAATGCAGGACGCTGCGGCTGGCGCAAGTCGAACAGCATAGTGCGTCCGCTTTCAAAGGCATTCGCCAGTAGAAAGCCGCCCTGCGGCATCTCCAATTCCGTGTGATGCGGAGTTCCGCTCGCGCCCGGAACTGCCACCGAGGCCACCACCTGACCATAGTGGGACGAGGCAGCGTCGGCATCCAGCACAGCAAGAAAATCACTGGCTTGCTTTGTGTCGTCCCCTGCCCAGACGAAGAGGTAGGAGTTGCTTTGGGCGTATCCGCTCGCAGCCCAAAGTAGTAAGAGAAACAGGTGGCACCAGAGCCTGCGCATGTGGCCCCGATTATTCGTGCGCGCCCATTCGATGTCAACGTATAAATGCCAGGAACACGTTAACCCTCACTGCGCCGTCCCGCTGTCCTGGCACGTCACAATCCGCTGTGCGTTTCGTCCTTTCCTTCGCGCAAAAGTCGATTAACAGTAGAAGCAGACTCGGGTGGCAGAGTGCACCGCTTTAGCCGCTCGCAGCCCGCAACGAGGCTCCCGTGAAACATCCTTGGGAATACGGTCCCGCCCTCGTTTCTCTCACCCCTGACCACATGGAGGCAGCTATGTCGCTCAGCAGGCTCAAAGAATTTCTTGACGGCCAACACATCAAATACGTCACGATCTCGCATTCCCTTGCTTACACGGCACAAGGAATCGCTGCCCTAACCCACATCCCTGGCAAAGAACTGGCCAAAACTGTAATCGTAAAAATCGATGGCGGCCTGGCGATGGCGGTAGTTCCCGCATCCAGTCAGGTCAGCCTCACCCAGCTGAAAAGAGCTACCGGCGCAAAGAATGTGGAACTCGCTTCTGAAGGGGACTTCAGAGACCGCTTCCCGGATTGCGAAACTGGCGCTATGCCGCCATTCGGAAGTCTGTACGGCATGGGAGTCTTTGCCGATGAAACCTTGTCCCATGACGTCGAAATCGCTTTCAATGCCGGCTCCCACCGGGAACTCGTTCGCCTGCCCTGGGACGATTATGCTCGCCTCGTTAACCCGACCATTTTGCGACTGGCCACCGGGCGAGCGGCTGAGACCGCGGCCTGAGGAATTCTTGTGGAGGTCCCTTAAGAACTGTGCGGCGCTCCGCAGGGAGGAAGTTATGGAATTTGCCTTGACGTCAGATGAACGAGAGTTGGTGCTGGAGATTCTTGAGGAACGGCATCGCGAGCTTCTGCGCGAGATTTCCCGAGCCAATCATCATCAATTCAAAATTGCGTTGCGGAGGAATGAAAAACTTCTCGAGTCGGTCACGGCGAAGCTGCGTGCCCTGCAAATGTCCGAAAAAGCGGTAATCTCACTCTGAGTGATATTGATTCGGAACCCAGGGGCCTCGCCACAACCGCCGCTAATCGGCGGCGGCAGTGCTTTTCTGTGCTCCCTCGTAGCCGCTCGCCGCAAAATACAAGGCACGATCAAAAAACATGTCCAGAAGCCGGAACAACTCCATCTCCCCGAACAGTTCGACCGGCTTGGTCACCACTCCCTGGCTCTGAATGAACTCCCATAAATGTTCTTTGGTCGCGGTGATCGCGAACAGAACATGGGAAAACGGAATGCCGTTGCGGGCACGGCGAGCGCCTATTTCGGCGTAAGTCTGCTGGAGATCGTGCTCCGTCTTGTGCACCAGCCAGTCGGCGAGATGACGATAAATTTCATAGCTGCGAGCCCTCAGCTCTTCACCGGGCACTCGTCGAAGACCGGCGCAGCGAGGCTCGTTTTCCAGCTTGTACATCAGCCCTTGGGCAAGCTGATCAGCGTGGCTTTCGATCAGGTGTACGAGTCGCGTGGCAAGCATGGAGACACCTCCGCCCTACGGTTCGATTGTCGCTCGTCATTGCCCGTCCACGCTGTGACGCGCCTCACTCGGTACTGGCAATCAATGCCCTTTGTCAGGCACAGACCATCGTGACAACTGTCACCGCCAAGCGGCAACACTTGATTGCACACTCTAAAGTGTGAAAGTGTGCCCTGGGCGGGAGCCGTCAAGACCGCAGGGCTTCGCTGGGGCGCCATTTCCTCTGCGGAAAGAAGAAGGAGGCATTATGAAATCCAAGCGGACACTGCGGCCCCAACCTGTCCCATCAGCTGTGAAACCATGTAGCCCGGCCGAGCTCGATTGGCAGAGGCAACAGCTGGAATTGGCGATTGCCCGGCGAGCCTACGAATTGTTCGAAAACCGCAACCGCGAACATGGCCATGACTGGGAGGACTGGTTCCGTGCGGAGTCGGAACTGTTGCGTC
>DASSIO010000340.1:0-3662 GCA_035691825.1 Terriglobales bacterium
CCTGCCACTTCAACAATCACTTCCTGCTGACCAGGCGCGAGGTCCGAGAGCTCCCGCCGATGAAGAGGCCGGTTAGGCACTTCTAGTTGGTAGCCGTATGCTCCTTGAACGCTCGCCACCGCTGCCCTCGCCGCTCGCAAGTTCGCGCCCGTCTGTAGGCACGTTAGCTGCGAAACTCACAGCCGGCAGTGACGGGGGTCACACCCCTTTGTGACTCCACGCAGACCGCCAGAGTTTGCAACATCCATTACTGGTCTGTTTTCAACGAGTTAGCGCTTGCTCTCATTTGCTGTGCATCTGGCAATCATAGGTTCGGTCGGTGGGAATTCCGCAGGAGGGAGGGTGAGAAGAGATGACCAAAGCACTTTATCCAGCATTCTTAGATTCAAAATCCGTGACTGCGATTACCGCAAATCCCTTGCGGCTTCGCACAAGAGTACAGACGCTTGTTGCAAAGTCGAAAAGATTGTTAACATTATCTCAAGTCAAATAAGGCAAACGATTGAATCGCTGCCGCCAGAAACCAAGCGATCATTCACGATGAAAAAGCCGGGCGCACGCCAGCATCGTAAACAACTGCTCCGCTTTCTGACCGTCGGACAGACTGCCCGAATTCTCGGCATCAGCCCTTCCACTCTTCGCCTTTGGGAGAGCGTTGGGCTGGTCACTCCCGCGCGCAGTTCAGGAAAATTCCGCTTGTACACGCCCGAACTTTTGGAAGTGTTGAAGCGCATCAAGTATCTCCACGATGTCAAACGACTAAATATGCCTGGAATCAAAGAAGCCATGGCGCAGAGCCTTCCCGCGAAGGCCAGCATGGACGGCCGCAGGATTCCCGATTTTGGACCCAAGCTGCGGAAACTACGCAAACGGCAGAGCATGAGCTTGGCCGAAGCAGCAGCGCGAGCGGGCGTTTCCGCGGGATTCCTGAGCTCGGTCGAACTATCTCACGCCAAGCCATCTGTCTCGACGCTTTCGCGATTAGCCGGTGCGTACGGCACTACGGTGTTGGAACTCTATGACATCCCCAAGAGGCCGGACCGCATTGTGCGTCCCGGGAAGCGTCAATCTATTCAAACGCAATCGGGAGTTCGCATGGAACTCCTTTCGACCGGTGCGAAAATGCTGGAAACTATGCTGATGCGCGTTCCGCCGGCGACAGGAAGCGACGGCGCCTACACCCACCAGGGCGAAGACTGGATGTATATGTTAAAGGGCGAACTGGAAATCTGGCTTGATGAAACGGAATGCTATGTCCTCCACGAGGGCGAAAGTTTCTGGTTCGAAAGCAATCGCGGACATCGCTGGTACAACCCAGGCAAAAGGGAAGCTTTAATTATTTGGGTAAACACGCCGCCCACCTTCTGAGCGGTGTTTCACGAATCTACTGTCGATTGCCGGTCAGAATGTCAAGCGCAACGAAAACTGCTGAACACGCGGGTTGGTCAGTGTTCCGCTGTACAAGCCAAAACCGCCGTCGTCTGAACCGGTGTCAAGTGAATTGGTGTCGAAACGCACGGAATTCGTGACATTGAAGACGTCCCATCCAAACTTGAGTGCCACTCGCTCGGTTACTTTCCAGGTTTTTGCCAGGCTTGCGTCGATACCGAAGAAGCCCTGGCCGCGGAAAGCATTACGGCTTCCAGCTTCACCGGGAAACGCGAAGCGAAGCGGAGTGAGCGTTGCGGGAATACCGGTCGTAATCGAAACTCCAGCAACGACGGCAGCCGGGTCGGGGAACGCGACCGGCGCCCCGGTCACCGGATCATGAAACAGCCCCGATTGAACAGGCCCCGTCTGTCTCATGAAGTCATTAAACAAGAAACTGTTGGTGAACCCGCGTGTGTCGACGACGCTGAATGGCAAGGCGCTTGTCCAACGGCCCAGGCCCGATAGTTGCCAGCCACCGATAATCTCGTCCAGCGCAGTGCCAGCTTTGCCGCCCAGCCATTTTCCTCGGCCGAAAGGTAACTCGTACACCCACGTTGTGGTGATGACGTGGCGGATATCGAAATCCGACGGAGAGTAGTTCAGTCGCGGGTTCCAGGCATTTTCGATAAAGCTGTGCGTGGTGTTTCCAAGCCCGCTCGCCGTTGTGGAAGTCGTGCCTTGGGAATTGGTCCGCTCGGCATCGGACCCCATATCCATTGATTTTCCAAACGTGTAGCTGAAGTCCATTTGCAGGCCGTGCGTCATGGGGTGGCGCAAGATGAATTGCCCTGCGTCGTAGTAACTGATTCCGATGGTGGACCAAGCCATTAGCGAAGAGAATTGCGGATCCCAGAACGGAACCGGCGGCAAGTTGAAACAGACCGGCGAGCCCCCGCCGTTCGCCAATTGCGTAGCGAGCAGGCCCAAACGGAACGGCGCTCCTATCTCTCGACCCGGGCGGTTGGCCCACCGGAAACCGGATGGGCAGTTGGCGCTCCCGCCAGAGCCAGTGTAGATATTTTGCGTTGCGCTGAATCCACCGGCTGCTGCGGTGGGGAAGAGATTCTCAAAATAAGGAATCGGCGGAATCACTGCAGTTTTATCTTCACCATGAGCCAGAGCGAACTGCGTTATCAGTGTGGCTGCAGTGAAATAATCCATTCCCGATTTTGGGTCCACGAGATCGGTGGCCGCGGCAAGATCGAGCTGCTGCAACAAATGCTTCCCACGCCGCCCCACGTAGGCGGCTTCAAACGTGAAGCCACCTGAAAGCTGGCGCTGCACGGACAAATCCATGGCAATGGAATAGGGGGTTTTGAGGCTGCCATCGATCCCATTGGAGTTGAAAGTAAACCCCGTCGTGTTCGGGTCGTTCGGCGGGGTTGCAGGATAGCTCACGCTGGGATTGGGAGGAGGAAGAATATTTATGGGCACGGTGGTCCTCGCTAAGTATCGCGGAGCGTCGTCAGGCGTAAGAATGTTGGACGGGGCGGCTTGCGTGCTCGTAAGACCGAAGGAGCCGAACTGGGTGAAGCCGTCTACGATCCCCTCGCCAAAGTGATCGTAGTACATGCCGATCCCGGCGCGGATAGAGGTCTTGCCAGGACCGCCAAACAAGCTCTTCAAGAGGCCTTCCTGTGAGCCCGGCGAATAAGCGATGGAAAAACGAGGCGCGAAGTTGTCTTTGTTGGTGGGCCAATAAGGTTTTCCACCGCGGCCCTGTCCAGAAGGAACGAAGGAAAACTCCGGTTGGTTGCCAAGACCCTGCTTTGCCGCGATGGCCCGGTTCTCAAACCATTGGTGCAAGTCGATGGACGGAGCGACTTGCTGGCCATCCACTTCGTACGGGGTTTGCAGCAGGCTGTGCCGCACACCCAGGGTGACCGTCAAGTTCGGTTTCAAGCGATAGGAGTCCTGCACATACCATTCGAATTCGTTGGCCTTGAAGTGCCGCGGGATGAGTTGGCCGACCGGCAAGAGAGTGGCTTGGGTGCCATCCTGCGAAACCTTGTAGTTGTTATTGGCGTTGATGGTGGAAAGCAGGCCAGCAATGCCTGTTACAGCATTGTCATAGCTGGTGCCGAAGGAGCCGGACTGGGTGAAGCCGTCTACGATCCCCTCGCCAAAGTGATCGTAGTACATGCCGATCCCGGCGCGGATAGAGGTCTTGCCAGGACCGCCAAACAAGCTCTTCAAGAGGCCTTCCTGTGAGCCCGGCGAATAAGCGATGG
>DASSIO010000341.1:0-2881 GCA_035691825.1 Terriglobales bacterium
CCTGAATTTTCAATTCACTCTCGTCTATGCTGTCGACGCTCGACCCTGAATTTGGGTCCATTTTGGGTTTAAGTACAAGCTTCTCCGCGTTTTCTATTGCTCGACTTTCTTTCCTGGCATTGCGGCAAAAAGTCAGACATCTTCCCCGTAGAAGCGACAAGCCGGGAACAACTCACGTTACGAGCACACCTTTCTTGATAACTTTGAATAGAATGTAGCCACAAGACAGGCTGACTCCGACAAGGCTCTTGAACGATTCGTTGTTCCCGCCGAAGCGTCCAAGCCCCGTGCCTGATTCTGTCGGACTTTGCGGGAATCCGGGCCGCTACCGAGTGCTCTTGATAGGGGTAGCACCCTCAACGACTGAACGGCGCGCGATGCCAGGAACCACCTTCTCGATGGCTGAAAAGAGTTCGTCAATCTTGAGTGGTTTCGATACGTAGCCGTCCATACCACACGCCAAGCAACGCTCTTCGTCACCTTTCATGGCAAGGGCGGTCAGCGCAATGATTGGCACATGAGTGCGGCTGGCTCTTTCTTTTTGGCGTATCAGTCTCGTCGCTGCAAAGCCGTCCATCTCGGGCATTTGGCCATCCATCAGGATAAAGTCGAAAAACTGCCTTTCAAATGCTTCCACTGCTTCTCTTCCGTTGTGTGCTACGACCACGCTGTGCCCCCGCTTCTCCAGGAGTCGCGTAATCAATTTCTGGTTCACCTCATCGTCTTCCGCAACAAGAAAACAGAGCGAGCGATGTTGTTCCTGCACGGTATGCCGCGTTACTAGAGTGCTCTGTCCTCCCGTACCTCGATCACTCGCTAGAACGTGAAGCAAGACATCTCGCAGCTCCAGTCTGTCGAACGGCTTGCTCAAATAGCCAGCCACTCCCAGTTTCCGGCAGCGAGCCGCATCCCCGCGTTCCCCGCCCGATGTGAGCATTACGATGAGAACTTTCGACAGCGAAGGATCCTGGCGAATCTGTTTGACAAGTCCAAATCCATCAATTTCGGGCATGTGGGCATCCGTAAGGACCAAAGGGATTTGGGCTCCCGAAACTTGTGCCTGCCGCAGGACTTCGATCGCCTCTACCGCACTCTCGACAACTGTTGGCCTCATTCTCCACCGTGTGACTGACTCTTCGAGAATGCGCCGGTTCGTCGCGTTGTCGTCCACCACCACAAGCGGCAGGCCGGCAAGCTCAGCCACATCGATCGATTCAAATGAAGGTCGAGCGGCCACCGTGGCGACTTGAACCGTGAAGTGAAAGGTTGAGCCCCTTCGGGGAACACTTTCCACCCAAATCCTTCCGCTCATCAGTCCGACGAGTTGGGCTGAGATCGTCAGCCCCAAGCCCGTCCCGCCGTACTTCCGCGTAGTGGTAGAATCAGCCTGACTGAAAGCATCGAAGATCACTTGTTGTTTGTTAGCCGGGATTCCGATCCCGGTATCTCTGACGCTAAAATGCAGAATTGTCCCCTCCGCATTCTGCGCTTCCAGTTGTACATTGACCTCCAGTTCGCCTGTTTCCGTGAACTTGATTGCGTTGCCCACCAGGTTTACCAGCACTTGACGAATGCGCGCAGGATCACCCGCCACGACAGTGGGCACTTCCGGCCGCACATCAAAGAGGAACTCAAGGCCCTTTTGCTGTGCCCTGATGGCGAGCGTCTTGACGACTTCGCTCAAACTTTTCCGCAAGTCAAACTGCAGATTGTCCAGCTCCAACCTGCCGGCCTCCATCTTGGAGAAATCCAGAATGTCGTTGAGGAGGGTCAAAAGCGCATCTGCGGATCCCTTTACCATATGTAGGTATTCGGCCTGCTCCGGACTCAAATCCGTTTCGAGCACTAAATCGGTCATTCCGATTATGCCGTTCATTGGCGTCCGGATTTCGTGGCTCATGTTAGCCAGGAATTCACTCTTTGCACGGTTCGCGGCTTCGGCTCCTTCCTTTGCTTTCAGCAACTCGGTCTCCGCTTGCTTTCGATCGGTTATGTCGAGAAACGCTACAACCGAACCAATGGATTTCCCGTCTTGCTGAATCGGGTAAGACCAGTACTCGGCAGGAAAGCACGTTCCATTCTTGCGCCACAGGACTTCATCGTCGACGTGCGATCCCTTCCCTGCTCGAAAAGCGCGAGAGATTTGACAGGCTTCGACAGGGTAAGGCCTTCCGTCCGGGAAAGAATGATGCATTATAGTGTGCATATTTTTCCCTAGAAGCTCTGCGGAGCTCCCATAACCAAGCATCCGGACACAGGCGGCATTGGCAAATGTGCAGTTACCGTCCAGATTTATTCCGTAAATGGCCTCGGCGGTGGATTGCAACAGAAGTCTCACTTGTTCTTCGCTCTGGCGCTGCGCTTCCTCCGCACGCTTTGACTTGGTGAGGTCTTCGGCGATTCCTACCAGCCGACAAAAATTTCCTTCTGCGTTTAGCACGGGGAACGCTCGTGCTTTAATAAAGCGAATCGATCCGTCCGGCCGAACTACCCGATATTCCGCGCCCGCTCGCTCGCCCTGGTAGGCCCTCGTGAAGAGATCGACGGCTCTTTCGCGGTCTTCCGGATGAATGCTGTCAATCCAGGCGTCAGGCCGATCGTAAGCGTCCCGGCGGGGCCGGCCCCAAATCTCTTCGTACGCTGGGCTGAGGTAAGTCAGATGCACCGGATCGGGTTCACCGACAAAAAACACATCGCGAATGTTTTCCGCCAGGTCGCGGAATTGCTCTTCGCTATTCCGCAGGGCTGCTTCCACCCGCTTGCGTTCCGTGACATCTTGTTTGATGGCCACGAAGTTCGTTATCTCACCGGATATGGAACGCACCGGCGCTATCGTCATCTCTTCGTTATATAGCTGTCCGTCTTTCCTCCGATTCGTGAT
>DASSIO010000342.1:0-4556 GCA_035691825.1 Terriglobales bacterium
CAGGTCATCGTGGCGATGACCAGAATGAGCGAGAGCAAGAACTTACTGCGTAGTTTCATTTGCTCCTCGAACTCCTCTAAGCGTTCGACGGTTGACCGAAACAGTGTTGGTCTTTCTTGCTTGCCCACGCGCCTGCAGGCCTGGCGCGCTCAGGTACATGCGGCTCGAGGCCAGTAGAAGTAGAGCGACTTGCTTCCGCTGGTTGTCGCATGTGGGTTGGGAGCCTATAGACTCAACTTTGGGCGACGCTGCCTGGAATAGACTTGTGGTACTACGCGGCAGGTACAAAAGGACAGGTGGCCCGTCGTGCAGGTCGTTTGCGTCGGTACCACCCGGTCCGAGCGGAGGACCAGCAGGAGAAAATTCTCGGCTAATCTGTGTTTCTGGGGCGGGTTGATGCCTAGTCGTACCGATGCTAGGATTTAATGTTCTATGTCTCATGCTGACACCCAGCAGAAGCCCACTGATCGTCCCCGCGTGGGCATCCCGTGGCGTACGACGACCGAGCAACGCGAGCAAAAGCGTGACAAGCTGGACTATTACTTCGAGGCATTGCGAAAGGCAGGCGCCGATCCTCAGGAAATTAGTCTCAGCCAGACCCCGGAAGACCTGGAACGGCAACTAAAGGACTTGGATGGCTTCGTACTTCCGGGCAGCCCCGCCGATGTGGACCCTGCGCGCTACGGAGCTACCCGTCTTGCAAAGACCAAGTCGCTGGACGCCAGCCGGGATAGCACGGACACGCGCATTCTGGAACATGCCTTTGCGTCCGGAAAACCAGTCCTGGCTATCTGCTATGGATGTCAGAATTTGAACGTGGTTCTGGGCGGCACGCTTTACCAGGACATTCCTACCGAACTGCACACCGATATCGTGCATAGCAGGGAGGGGCTCGCACCGAAGGCGCCCGACCCGCTGCATGCGGCGTGCATCGAACCAGGAGGCGAACTGGGCCAGTTGGCAGCAGCCGCGGGTCTTCAGAGGCGGGATGGCGGGTTCGCGGCACAAGTGAATACCTCGCATCATCAATCGATTCGCAAGCTGGGTTATGGTTTGCGCGTGGCTGCGGTGGCACCCGATGGCGTCATTGAAGCTGTGGAACATGAGCCGCACAAGCACTGGGTGGTGGGGGTGCAGTGGCATCCGGAGCGCATGGCAGGCGATGCGTTGTCTGAATCGCTTTTCCGCGCGCTGGTCCAGGCCACGCGCGCAGCCGTTGCGCATAAAACGTAGCCTGAAGGAGTTCGCACTCAGTTTTTGATTCTCGATCTGCGGCTTGCGAAGTTAGATTTTCCAATTTTCGGGTTTCGATTCGTTTACTTCAAGATGGGGGCATGATGATTTCTCTTGCAGGCAAAGCGGCACTTATCACCGGCGGTTCACGTGGCATCGGAGCCGCGGCGGTAAAAATGTTTGCGCAGGCGGGCGCAGACGTGGTGTTCAGCTACTTCAAGTCGAAGGATGCCGCGCTGCAGGTTCAGCAGGAAGCCGGAAAACACGGCACCCGTGTGGAAGCCTTCAAAGCGGATGCAGGCAAGCACGCTGACAACAAAAGCCTGGTGGAGCACTGCATTGCGAGGCTCGGGCGGCTGGACATCCTGGTAGCTAACGCCGGGGTCTGGAATCTCGAGGATTTGCCCATTGAGAAAATGTCCGAGAAGCAATGGGACGACATGATTCGGACGAACCTAAAGAGCATCTATTCGATCATCCATTTCTCGGTGCCGCAGATGATCAAGCAGAAGGCGGGGAAGATCGTTACCATCAGCTCAACGGCGGGACAGCGCGGCGAATCGCTGCACACGCACTATGGCGCGTCTAAAGGCGGGATCATCAGCTTCACGAAAGGGCTGGCGACGGAGCTGGCGCGACACAACATCCTGGTCAACTGCGTCGCGCCAGGGTGGGTAGCAACGGACATGTCGAATCCCGTTCTAGAGACGAAAGCTGGCCAGAAAATGGCTGCCACGGTGATTCCCCTGCGTCGCGCGGGGACGGCCGAAGAAATCGCCGGGCCGATTCTGTTCGTGGCCTCGGATTTGGCCAACTTTATGACCGGGGAAATCATCAATGTAAACGGAGGCGCGGTCTTGTGCGGATAAGGTTTGCCCAAATTGCCGGCGGAATCCTGGCTGTAGCCCTGGGGGCGTACTTTGCACCGCGGTGCTTGGCGCAGAATCCCGATACGATGATGCCGGAGCAAAGCGCCGCGAAGGGCAAGCAGATTCTGCGCGATCTCATCAACGGACTCGGCGGCCCCGGCTACACGGAGGTGCGCGAAAGCGAATGTTCGGGGCGCCGCGCGCTCTTCGGCCACGATGGCGGGCTGGTGGGATACATCAACTACAACGATTTTCGACACTACCCGGACAAGGCGCGCATCGAATACGTCGGGAAAGGCCGCAACACTATCCTGCAATCACTGATTGGGATAGACGACCTGGATTTCGCACATGGTGGAATCGTCATCACGCTTTTCAACGGCGACCGAGGCTGGACGTACGACCGCAGCGGTGTCAACGAAATGCCGGTTACCTCGATTACCGATTTTCAGGGGCAAATGAAGCGCAGCGTCGACAATCTGCTGTGGTTTCGCCTCAACGAGCCGGGAATGGTCATCCGTTGGGGCGGACACGATACGGTCGACCTCAGGCAGGTGGACTGGGTGGAGTTAACCGACAGCGAGGACCGCAAGTTCCGGCTGGCCGTGGATCAGTCGACGCACTATCTAGTTCGTTCCGTGGTGAGCACCAAGGATCCGGAATACAACCAAATCGACGAAGATTCCAGCATTTATACGAATTATCAGTTGAAGGACAGCGTGTGGACGCCCATGCAGATTACGCGCGAGCATAATGGCCGCCGCACGGCGCAATTCTTCGTAGACAACTGTCACTACAACCCGGGCTTTCCTGCCGACCTTTTCCAAAAGGATTCCCTGAATAAGCGTGGCATGGAACTGGCCTCGAAGAAGAAGTGAGAATTCCCAGCGGCCCGTCGCGCGGTTAGTCTCGATTTACTGGAAAAATACGCCCTCTTGACTCGATACCTAGCAAGGAGTGTTTCATTTCGTTACATTTTTACCCACCTTTTGATGTGTATAATATGATGTAGATTGAAGAGTCCTAGAAAGTACCATGTCTGTCGTGGCTTGCGAGCAAGTGTCCCTGGCACCGCGACTGCATGGAATTGGTGGTTAAACCACTCAGCAAAACGGGATCTCCGCTCCCCTCGAATGAGGCAATGAACTTGGGAATGGAAAAGAGTGCAATGCGCTCCGGCACTCGGCGATTTGCCGTCGCTGGCTTCAGCATCATCGAGTTAGTCGTTTCTCTATGCGTAATGCTGATCCTTACGGCGGTTGCGATTCCCTCCCTGCTGCGCTCCCTGCGCACCTACCAACTCAACGACGCGGCCATGCGCCTGACGGTGATGTTGAAGTTCACGCGCTTCGAGGCTGTGCGGCGCAATAGACAAGTGAATTTCCTCATGCAAGCGAGCGGCACAGGCTATCTGGTTGGTACGGACGTAAACGGTGACGGAACCCTGCAAGCAACTGAGAAACAAGAACTGATCGCGGGATTTGCGACCTTGCTTCCGTCGGGCACTGCTCCGCCGCCTGCGGCCATAACGACCGCTCTGGGAGCATCCACGCTCACCACCGTGTACGGCAGTAGCACAGCCACTGTGACATTCGACGCGCGCGGAGCGATCCGCGTGGGCGGAAATGTTTCCTCTAGTGTGTTCGTGTTTTATGTCGGCAGCACCACCGATCCTAATTCGGGATACCGCGCGGTGATTCTGCTGCCTGGTGGAACGACACAGATGTGGAGCGCCCCCAGCGGAGGACCTTGGCAGCAAATTGGCTGAGGGCTGGTCTCGGTATAACATGCGACGTCTCTTCACCAAAACGCGCAAAGCAGAGCAAGGCTTCAGCATTCTCGAAATGCTCCTCGCCACCGTCATACTCCTCGTGGGTCTGGTGGCCATTGCACAGCTCGTTCCGGCTACCATTCTCATGAATTACCGCAATCGCACGGATTCTTCGGCGCTGGTTTTCGCACAGCGCCAGTTGGACCAGATGCTCGATCAGCAACTGATTGCCACTTCGTTTACGGACGTGCTTGGCAATGTCTGCCAACTTGGCAACCCTTCGCCGGCCAACGCGGTTCAGGGGAGCGGCGTGCTGTACGTCAACAACCAGACTTTAATCAACTTCAGCGCCAGCCCTGTGAGCGGCTACAGCTTTACCTACCAGGATCCCACCGACCCCAGCGGCACGACGTACGATGTCCGCTGGGCGGTTATTGTTACGGGAAACGGTTCCACTCCTTCTTCCAAACGCTACATTCTCGGGGTTCGCCAATTGGGAGGGAACGGTTATTTTTTACCTATCACCCTGGATACGCTGGTGACGCGATGAAGCTGGCACACCTCAACAAACCCGAGGAGCGTGGTTTCACCTTAATCGAGCTGCTAACCGCCCTGGCTATATTTCTCATCATCACCGGAGCCGCTTTTACTTTGCTGACCTCTTCCCAGAAGCGCTACCAGAC
>DASSIO010000343.1:0-2540 GCA_035691825.1 Terriglobales bacterium
CCCAGGACCACGTGTTGCGAAACCAAAACTGCGGAAGAATGTGGAGCGCGGCGGCTTCCGGGCCGCGATTTACAGCCGTGATGCGGATCAAAATATCTTCGACGTCCGCCTTGGCGTACTCCGCAAAAATGTCGAAATAGCAGTTTTGAGAAAAAATTCCCGTATCGAGCAATTCGAATTCGGGGTCGCTGCGGCTACGCCGGCGGTTTTCCTCGACAAGGCGTGCGTAAGGAAATTCCGCCTGCGGATACTTATAGAGCATCCGCATGTAGCTGTGCGTGGGTGTGGAGTCCAGATAAAAGTAACACTCCTTCACGTCCTCGCCGTGATTGCCCTGATTTCCCGTGAGGCCAAAGAGGCGTTCTTTGAGGATGGGGTCACGGCCATTCCACAGCGCCAGCCCGAAACACATCATCTGATGACGGTCGCTGATTCCCGCGATGCCATCCTCGCCCCAGCGATAGGCGCGCGAGCGCGCGTGGTCGTGAGGGAAATACTCCCACGCTGTGCCGCCCGGACTGTAATCCTCGCGGACTGTGCCCCACTGGCGTTCGGAAAGGTAGGGGCCCCAACGTTTCCAATACTTTTTGCGGGCGCGAGCTTCTTCCAGGCGTTGGTCTTCTATAGTTGGAATTCGCGGCATGAACGATGCCCCTTCTCTGGGAAACAACTTGCTATGTTCGCATTTTTCAGCGGAAAACGCTGAGGGGTTTACTCACGGTCGGTTCCAGCTTGTACCTGCCCGTGAGAGCCTTAAACTGGCAGCTTGCCCGCGGTTCACATAACTGGCCGCGGGCCGACATTATTCCATGAACTCTGTTGAACTCTGATGCATCCATTGGATGAGAGCCAACGCCAGGAGGAAACAGCAATGTTTCAGACCCACGACTCAATGGTTCAGGAAGTCACTAGGTCACAGCGCCGCTTCTGGTGCGTTCTTGCGGCAGTGAGCCTCCTTTTTGCAGGTCCAGTCGCAAGCAGTGCCAGAGCACAAGATCGCCCCCTGGACAATTTGCAAAAATTGAACCAGTCGGTGGACGCGCTGATCAAGAAAGTGTCGCCCAGCGTGGTGCAGATCCTGGTCACCGGCTACGGGCCACTGGAAGAAGGTGACCGCGGCAGCACCAGCACGATCATCGGCAGGCAGCGAGCCATTGGCTCCGGCTTCGTAGTCGAGGAGAGCGGATATATTGTGACGAACGCGCATGTGGTGAGCGGAGCGCAGCGTGTGCAGGTGGTCTTGCCGAACACTGGCATCGAAAGCTCGCTGGAGGCCGCGCTTTCCACGCGAACTCGCGTTGTTCCCGCTCAAATTGTCGGTGTATCGCGGGAACTCGATCTCGCGCTGATCAAGGTGGACGCGGGAAAACTGCCTGCCCTTACCCTGGCGGACTACCGCAAACTGGGCCAGGGGGAAATGGTATTTGCCTTTGGAAGCCCCGAAGGCTTGAGGAATTCGGTCACCATGGGCGTAGTGTCGGCCGTGGCACGGCAAACCGATCCTGACTCGTCAATGGTGTACATCCAGACCGATGCCGCCATCAACCCGGGGAACTCCGGCGGGCCGCTGGTGAACGTCGACGGAGAGGTGGTCGGGGTGAACACCTTCATCCTCTCCCAATCAGGCGGCAACGAGGGACTAGGATTTGCCATCCCCAGCGGTGTGGTTGGCGTGGCCTACCATCAGTTGCGCAAGTTCGGACACCTGCATCGCGCACAGATTGGCGTTGGCCTGCAAACCATAACGCCAACGCTGGCCGCCGCGTTAAGCCTGCCGAGAGACTACGGAGTGGTTATCTCCGACGTATTGCCGGACACGCCGGCAATGGCTTCGGGACTACAAATCGGCGACGTGCTGGCCTCCATCGATGGAAGACCGACGGAAAATCTGCCCTTCGTGGCGTTTCATTTCTTTTCCCTCGAATTTGGACAGAAAGTTCATCTGGATGTTCTTCGCGGCAAGAGCCGACTGACGTTTGACGTGCCCGTGGCCCAGCCGCCGCGCGACATGGATCAAGTTGCTGCGCTCGCGGATCCCGAGAAAAGCCTGGTCGGCACGCTCGGGATTGTCGGCGTGGAGATTGATCAGAAAATTGCCGCCATGGTGCCGGACCTGCGCGACCCCTTTGGGATTTTCGTGGCGGCGCGATCCACTGGCGCAAGAGTGGAAGTGCCTCTGCAAACCGGCGATGTGATTCGAACGTTGAATGGACAGCCCATGACCACGCTGGACCGGCTTCGCAATGCGCTGAAATCACTTCCACCAGGAGCGCCGGTTGCCCTGCAAATCCAGCGCGATCAGAAACTTCTCTTTATCGCGTTTAGTATGGACTGACGGTAATGGGACACGCATGTCGCGTGCGGTTCGATTAAGGAAGCTATCCTACGAATAGAGCAGGCTCGTATCCACACACAATCCCGAGAGTTCCTTGATGGAATTGACGGGTCCTTGCACGACGAAGCGGCGGTGATAGAGCAGCATCGCGCGCAGGCCTGCAAGCTCCTCGCCTCCGCCTGCTCTGCCCGGGCCCCCATGCAGG